>JAHCBB010000040.1 GCA_019634635.1 Verrucomicrobiia bacterium | reverse complement strand
GCCGGCTTCGAAGCCCGCGGAGCGGGTCAACGTGGGCGCAAAGCCCAAATCCAACTGACCGTCATGCCCGATCCGAATCAGATTCACAGCCGTCCCATGGCAGGCATTTTACAAATGGAATAGGAGCGAAATCGTTGGGGAATATTAGAGTGACAGGTTCAAAAAGTTCAAAGACTCAGAGCGCCAGAGGGCTGGCGCAGTCCACGACGCTTTGCGTCATGACACCGAAGGCGCGAGAAACCCGCCTCGGCTGCGGTTCCCCTTGCCTGCCCGACGGTGTGCGTGTTCCGCTGGCCGGGGAATGCGGTTCTGGTGGGTCAACCACAAGCAGACCTTCGCCGAGGAGTTCGGAGGCCAGTACATCTGGTGTCCCAAGCGGAAGAGGGATGGCTCCCGCAATCACTTCTACGAGACGCTTCGCGAGGTCCAGCGTGAGGATCTCATCTTCTCGTTCGCAGAGGCCCACCTGCAGGCGGTCGGCGTCGCCAAGCTTCCATGTTACTCGTGCCCCCGGCCGGACGAGTTCGGAAAAGTCGGCGAGGCGTGGGACCAGCGCGGCTGGCGTGTGGACGTTGCTTTCCGACGGTTTGAACGCCCGCTCCGGATCGCTCGGGTCGCTCCGCAGGTCGCCCCGCTATTGCCCGAAAAGTACTCGCCGATCCAGCCGGGGGGACGCGGCAACCAGGGCGCCTACCTCTCCGAGATTTCCCATCCGCTCGCCCGCCGTCTCCTCGAACTTGCCGAACCGGCCCTGCTTTCCCTTCTCGACCAGCACTCCGTGTGCGAAGCCGGGTCGCTGATCGCGGACCCGCTCGCACTCGTCGAGTGGGAGGACCGGCTGCAAGACCGGATCGCCCACAGCGATAGCATCCCCGAGACCACCCGACGGGCCCTGATTCAGGCACGCCGTGGACAGGGTCGTTTCAAGGAGAACGTGGCGCGTTTCGAGGCCCAGTGCCGGATCACCGGCGTGTTCAACCCAGTCCATCTCGTCGCAAGCCACATCAAGCCGTGGCGCGAATCCAACAATGAAGAGCGTCTTGTGGGATCCAACGGGCTTCTGCTGACCCCGACGATTGATCACCTGTTCGACCGCGGCTTCATCAGTTTTGAGGACGAAGGCAACGTCCTGGTGTCGCCAGTTGCCGACGCTGAATCGCTCACGCGGATGGGATTGGCCGTTGATCGTCCGGTGCTGACCGGCCCTTTCAGTTCGGACCAACGCCACTTCCTCGACTATCACCGGAAGGAGATCTTTCTGAAGTCGGCGGGGTAGGAGGCCTTGCCCGCAGATGCGCGCCGCGCACCACGCGGCGGAACGGGACCTCAATGCAAACCCGCCTTCGCGCACTTCCCCCAAACGCCGCCACTGGCGGTGGAAAACGGGTTGACCCGGAGGGCTGGGCTCCCGGGAGACTGCGCCGTCATGTTCGCCTCTCTGCGCTGGCTTCAGGTTCTCCCGGGATTGGTGCTCTTGGGCGGGATGTTGCTCGGGGCCGAGCCCAAGGCAGATCCGCCGCGGCGTCCCGGACCGTGGCCGGAAGGGACAACCGACGAGTGGCGAGGACATGTCCGCCACCGGTTCCCCATGGCAGGTTGCACGGCCTGGGTCGTTGAACCCAGGCAGGCCGCCCCCGGGAACCCGTGGACCTGGTGCCTGGAGTTTCCAGACGCCTTCACGGAGCGGACAGGTGTTCCCGCCCTGTTGGACCGCGGTTTCCATCATCTCCATCTGGAGGTCGGCAATACCTTCGGATCGCCAGCCGCCCTGAGACAGTTCGACGCGTTCTATCCGGTGATCACGAATGCCGGCCTCGCCCCCCGCGGCGCCCTTATCGGCATCAGCCGCGGCGGGTTGTACGCCTACAACTGGGCGGTGCAGGGACCGGACCGGGTGGCCTGCCTGTACGGCGATGCGCCCGTCTGCGACTTCAAGAGCTGGCCGGGCGGCAAGGGCGTCGGAAGGGGCAGCCCGCCGGACTGGGCGAAACTGGTCCGCGACTACGGGTTTCGCGACGAAACCGAGGCCCTGGCCCATACCGGGAATCCCGTGGATCGCCTAGACGTCCTCGCCAGCGCGGGCATTCCCATCCTGCACGTCGTCGGGGACGAAGACGATGTGGTGCCGGTTTCGGAGAATACCGCCCTGGTCGAACAGCGGTACCGGGTCCTGGGCGGATCCATGGTCGTGGTGAACAAGCCCGGCGTGGGGCATCACCCCCACGGGCTCGACGATCCGAAACCGATCGTGGAGTTTATCCTGCGATACGCCGGCGGCGGTGCACCGCGATGAGGATCGCATTCCTGCAGCGGCCAGGGCGCGTCGCAGTCGGCAGGGTGTCGTTGTGGTGGATTCACCGACCTCGCAGTTGCACCCCGGTCTCGAGCGCAGCAAGCGTCGAGGGGACCCCCGTGGATGCGCCGGCGACTACCTTCGGATCGCAGGCCTTTCCCCCCGGAGTCAGCACTGCTGAACTTCAGTCCCGGAAGTTCACAAAGCTCACCGCAACGGGCCAGTCGCCGCCCTTGACGGCCGTGATGACGGCCTGGAGTTCGTCGCGGCTCTTGCCGGTCACCCGGATCTCCTCGCCCTGGATGGCGGCCGTCACCTTGAACCCCTTCTGGCGGATGAACTGGGTGATCTGCTTCGCCGCGGCACCGTCTATGCCCTGCTTGATCTTCAGGGTCTGCCGGGCATGCCCCAGCGGTGACAGGTCCGGTTCGCCCTGGTCCACGTTCTTGAGACTGATGCCCCGCTTCGCCAGCCGGCCGACCACCAGTTCGCACAACTGCCGCATCTTGAAGGCGTCGGCCGCCTTCAACTGGATCTCATGCTTCGCCAGCACGATCTCCCCGCTTCCATCCTTGAAGTCAAAGCGGGTGGCCAGTTCCTTGGTCGCCTGGTTCACCGCATTCTCAACCTCCATCGAGTTCACTTGGGAAACGATGTCAAAACTCGCCATGGCCGCAGCGTAACCCGGAGCCGCCGGTGGATGAAGCCCCGTTCGTCTGCTCCATTCGTCAGCCCTCCGCAGCGTGCCGGAGCCGATGGGCCAGGTTCGAACGGGCGGCCGCCACACCCTTGTAGGCGGCCACAGGGTCCGGAAGTGTCTCCAACTGCAGCGCCAGTCCTCCGGCCGCCACCGGATCGCGCAGCACGTCCGTCAGCGGATGGACCGTGAGCCAGATGAGGAAGACCATCCCCCCCAGGTCGGGCAGCGCGCGAAACGCCTGATGTTCCACCCGGAGCCAGGTGGTTTCCGGGGTGGCGTCCGGTCCCAGACGCGGCCGTCCGAGCGTGGGATGGAGATTGCGGTCCGGCACCGCCGCCAGGCCCCAGTTCTCCCGGGTCACCACGGTGTCCGCCGGCAACCGGTCGAGGAACGTCCGAATGCGGTCTCCCAGTTGGGCGTTCAATCCCGGGACGACCTCATGGATCGCCGCCACCGGCCGGCCCAGCGTCGCCTGGGGATCCCACCAGGAGGGGTCGCACACACAGCCCCCCACCATCCGGTGGTTCCCCGACGGGTCCCGACCCAGCAGCACGTAGTCCGGTGGCCACAACCCGCCCAGCGTGCGCGCCGCAGCAGCGCCGCCGCCGGTCAGTGCCCGGACGTCGGGGTCGGAAAACCATCCCACCAGGCCGTCGAACACCGGTTCGGCCTCCGGGAGCCACGGTGCATGCCGTTCGGGAGCTGCCGCCAGCAGCTCCCGCCGGTGGCCCAGCTCCGGCGGTGGCGGATCCGGCAGCCGGAACCAGTCCTCGGCGCCGGGACGGATGCCAAATTCGAACCGGTGTGGCTGCGGACGGAAGAGCCGGCGCAGGTCGGGAACCGGGGGTTGGGGGGCGTCGGAGGCCATGGGTCGAGGATGCGGCGGCCGCCCTTACGGGGCCAAGAACGCAGCAGATGCTTGTCCCGGACGCAGTCCCCGGTACCTTTCACGGCCGCCTGATGTCCACGGCCAGCAAATCGTTGAAGATGGTGACCTGCCCGCACTGCGGTGCGCGGGTGTTCATTCCCGGGAGCCTCGCGCCCCTTGAGATCACCACCTGCAAATGCGGGGGGACCATCATGATGCCGATGGACCTTCGGCAGTTCGAGCTTCGGGGCGTGATTGCTTCGGGAGGCATGGGCACCGTGTACCGGGCCTGGGACAACACGCTTGGCCGGGAGGTGGCGGTGAAGCTGATGAAGCAGGAGCTCGTGAACGACGAGGATGCGGTCAACGCCTTCGCCGCCGAAGCCCGGGCCTGTGCCCAGCTGAACCACACCAACATCATCCACGTGTACACCTTCGACCAGGAGGGCGCCTACAAGTACCTGGTCATGGAGTTGGCGGATGCCGGAAGCCTGGACGACCGGATCGAGTTGCAGAAGCGCGTCCCGGAGCTCGAGGTGCTCGACTGCGGCATCAAGGTGGCCAGCGCCCTGGCCGCGGCGCTGCGGCACGGGCTGCTCCACCTGGACATCAAGCCCGGCAACATCCTGTTCAACGCCGACGGGGAGCCCAAGCTGGTGGATTTCGGCCTGGCCCGGAAGACAGATGCCGACAAGGACTACCACGCGCCGGTGTTTGGGACGCCCTACTACATCGCCCCGGAGCGGGTGCAGCAGACCGGGGAATCCTTCCTGAGCGACGAGTATTCGCTGGCCGGGACCCTGTACCACGCCCTGGTGGGCCGCGTTCCGTTCGAGGCGGCCAGTGTGGAGGAGGTGGTCGCCGCGCAGGTGCATGCCGAGCTCACCCCGGCCTCAACCGTCGCCCCGGAAATCACGACGCCGACGAGCGAGGCGCTCGTGCGGGCGATGGCCAAGAATCCCGCGGACCGTTTCCAGAGCTACGACGAGTTCCGCATGGCCCTGGAGGCCGCACGGAGCCAGTTGCTGATCCGCACCTTGACCGGCCAGGGAGCGGCCGCCGCCGGGATCCCCGAATCCCGTCGCTGGTGGCGCCGCTGAGGCTTCCGGCTTCCCCGCCTTGCCGCAAAGGGGACGGGACCGACACCCTCCGCACGTGCGCAATCCGATCATCGCAGCCCTCGACCTCCCGGATGCCGTCAGCGCCCTGGCGATGGCCCGTGCCGTCGCTCCCCATGTCGGGGCCTTCAAGGTGGGCAAGGAGCTGTTTGTCGCCGCCGGCCCGGGGATCATCCGGGAACTGCGCGCCACCGGTGCGGCGGTGTTCCTCGACCTCAAGTTTCACGACATCCCCAACACCGTTGCCCGCGCAATCGCCGCGGCCACCCGGCTGGATGTGCAGATGCTCACGGTACATTGCAGCGGCGGCCGCGCGATGATGGCGGCCGCCGAGGAGGCGGCGCAGCAGACGGCACGTGCCATGGGGCGTCCGGCCCCGCTGATCCTGGGAGTGACCGTATTGACCAGCCTCGATGCCGCCGCCCTTGCGGACCTGGGGCTCGAGCCGGATCCCGCGGTCCAGGTCCGCCGCCTGGCCCAACTGGCCGTCGCCGCCGGCCTGCGCGGGCTGGTGTGCTCCCCGCTGGAGCTCCCCATGCTTCGGACCTGTGTTCCGCCCGACCTGCAGCTCGTCACCCCGGGTATCCGCAGCGCCTCCGACCCCGCCGACGACCAGAGCCGCACCCTGAGCGCCCCGGACGCCTTGGCCGCCGGCGCCCGCTGGTTGGTGGTCGGCCGCCCGATCCTCGCCGCCCCGGACCCCGCTGCCGCCGCCCGCAGACTCCTGGCCTCTCTCGGGTGATACTACGCACCCGTATCAATTCGTTTGCCAGCCCGGTGCCGGAAACGGATGGTCTGCGGAATGAGGAATCACGTTCTTGCCGGCGTCGTTTCCGCGTGGATTGCCATGGGCCTTGTACACCCGGTCGCCCGGGCGGCGACGGACTGGCCGATGTTCCGCGGAGATCCACGCCTGACGGGCGTGGCGGACACGCGAATCCCCGACGCGCCCGTGCTGCGCTGGACGTTCAAGACCGGCGGGGAGGTCAAGTCCTCCGCGGCCATTGTCGGCGACCGGGTTTTTGTCGGTTCCGGGGATTCAAACCTGTACTGCCTGAGTCTCACCGACGGCCGGAAGCAATGGGCCTTCCGCGCCGACGGCCCGATTGAGTCCTCACCGCTGGTCCTGAACGGCCGGGTGTATTTCGGCACGGCCAACACCAACGTGTATGCGATTTCCGCGGAGACGGGTGCGCCGGAATGGAGCTTCGGACTCGAGGACAAGATTCTCTCCAGCCCCAACTGGGTGGCGGGGCCCGGCGGCGGTGAGACGAACATCCTGATCGGCGGCTATGACTTCAAGCTGTACAGCATCGGCGCGACCAGCGGGAGGACGAACTGGGTGTTCGAGACGGGCAACTACATCAATGGCACGCCGGCCATCGGGGACGGCGTGACCGCCTTCGGGGGCTGTGACGCCCTGGTACATGTGGTGAACGTCAACACCGGTCTGAAGGAGAAGGAGATCGAGGCCGGGGCCTACATTGCGGCCTCGGGAGCACTGGTGGACGGGCGGCTTTATGTCGGGCACTACGAAAACGCCTTCCTGTGCGTGGACCTCAAGGAGGGACGGATTGTCTGGAGCTACAAGGACCGGGCGTTTCCCTACTTCTCGTCACCCGCGGTAACGGCGGACCGCGTCGTGGTGGGTGGACGCGACAAGCGGTTGCACTGCCTGAAGCGCGCCAACGGTGAGGCCGTGTGGGTGTTTCCCACGCGCGGCAAGGTGGACAGCTCGCCGGTCGTCGCCCGCGACCGGGTGGTCTTCGGTTCCGACGATGGCCGGCTCTACATCGTCTCGCTCGCCGACGGCCGCGAGGTGTGGAGCTACGAGATCGGCCGGCCGGTGCAGAGCTCTCCGGCCGTCGTGGATGGCGCGATCATTGTCGGCTCGGATGACGGCACCGTGTACTGCTTCGGACCGGCGCGTTAGCGACCTTGATGCCGCGCCATTTCTGATTGCCGGAGGAGGACCGAATCATGAGTTCCATCACCATCGCCCCGCCGCCGAAAACCGCCGGGCCGCCGCTCCAGAAGGAGACCACCGCGGGGAATTACTTCGTCGCCAACTATCCGCCGTTCGCGTTCTGGACTCCCGACCGTATTCCAGACTTCGAGGCCGCCCTGGACCGGCCACCGGGCGACCCGGCAAACCCGCTTGGGATCTACACGCACATCCCCTTCTGCCGGAAGCGCTGCCATTTCTGCTACTTCCGGGTGTATACGGACAAGAATGCGGACGACATCCGCGGCTACCTCGACGCGCTCCTCCGGGAACTGACCGTGTATGCCGGCAAGGCCTGTGTCGGGGGGCGCCTCCCCAGGTTCCTTTACTTCGGCGGCGGCACCCCCAGTTATCTCTCGCCCGACCAGCTCCGCCATCTCTCGGAGGGCATGCGTCGCCTGCTGCCATGGGACGCGGCCGTTGAGATCACGTTTGAGGCCGAGCCCGGCACACTGACCGATCACAAGCTGGCCGCGATCCGGGCGATGGGGGTGACCCGTCTGAGCCTCGGCATCGAACACTTCGACGACCACATCCTGGAGGTCAACGGCCGCGCCCACAGGTCCCGCGAGATCCTTCGGGCCTACCAGTACGCCCGCGAAATTGGATTTCCGCAGATCAATGTGGACCTGATTGCCGGGATGGTGGAGGAGACCGAGGAGAAGTGGCTCGAAACCGTGGCCCGGACGGTCGCGCTCCGTCCCGACTCGGTGACGATCTATCAGATGGAAGTGCCCTACAACACGGGCATCTACCGGCAGATGAAGGCCGAGGGGCGGCTGGTGGCTCCGGTGGCCGACTGGGAGACCAAACGTCGCTGGGTGGACCATGCCTACCGCGAGTTTGAGAGGATCGGCTATACCGTGACCAGCGGCACCACGGTGGTCCGGGATCCGGAGCAGGTGAAGTTCGTGTACCGCGACGGGCTGTTTTCCGGGGCCGACATCCTATCCATCGGTGTCGCCAGTTTCGGACACCTCAACGGGGTGCATTACCAAAACCACCACGACTTCGACCCATATGTCGCCGCCGTCAACGCGGGGCGGCTGCCGGTGCACCGGGCCTACGTGCCGGATGCCACCGAGCAACTGATCCGCGAGTTCATGCTCCAGCTCAAGCTGGGGCGGGTGCAGGCGTCGGCGTTCCTCCGGAAGTTTGGCCGCGATCCGCGCGAGGTATTCGCCGCGCCCCTCGCCAACCTCCAAGCGCAGGGCTTCCTCCAGATCGAGGGCGACCGCATCGGCATCCGCCGGGAAGGATTGCTGCAAGTGGACCGCCTCCTCCATGAGTTCTTCCTCCCGCATCACCGGACGGGACGCTATGCGTGAAGGCCATTCCTGGCGAAACCCAAAGCTGAGCCGTCGCGCCTTCCTGGGCGCGACGGTGGGCGCGTCGCTGGTGCCACTGGCGCCGCGGCTCGTGGCGGCGGACGAGGCGGTGGTGATGACGGTCAACGGCGCGGTGTCCCCGTCCGATCTGGGGCGCACGCTGGTCCACGAGCATGTGGTTGTGGACTTCGCCGGCGCCGCGCTGGATTCCCCGGAACGGACCGATGCGGACCAGGTGTTTCAGACGGCGCTTCCGCACCTCCGGCGCCTCCGCGACCGCGGCGTCACCACCCTGGTGGAATGCACCCCCCGATACATCGGGCGCCGGCCGGTCCTCCTCCAGCGGCTCGCGAAGGCCTCGGGGGTCCGGATCGTCACCAACACCGGCTGGTATGCCGCGGTGGATCACAAATTCCTGCCGGCGGAGGCTGCACGGCTGGGCGTTGACGAGATTGCATCGCGCTGGATTTCGGAATGGCGCGATGGAATCGAGGGCACCGGCATCCGCCCCGGTTTCCTGAAGCTGGGAACGGGCAATGGACCGCTGCCCCCGCTCGACGCCCGCCTCCTCACCGCCGCCGCGCGGGTCCATCGCGAAACGGGCCTCACGATTTTCGTTCACACGGGTGACGGCGAGGCCGCGCGCGACGAGGTCCGATACCTCCAGGCGGCGGGTGTGGCACCGGAAGCCCTGGTCTGGGTGCACGCCCAGAACGATCCGGGGCCGATCCAGATCGAGCTCGCCCGCCTGGGGGTCTGGATCAGCCTGGACGGCTACTCGGCCGCTCCCGTCAACACGCTGCGGTATCCGAACCTGGTCGTGGCCCTTCGTGATGCCGGACTGTTGAACCGGGTGCTGCTTTCGCACGATGACGGCTGGGCCGTGGATGGCGCCCAGCCCACCGGCAATCCCATCACGCCATTCGCCAACGGCAATCCCGCCCCCTATGAGAGCCTGTTCACCAGGCTGCTCCCCGACCTGAAGGCCCGGGGGCTTTCCGAAGCCGAGGTGGACCAGCTGCTGGTCATCAACCCCAGGGAAGCCCTCACCGTGCGCCCACGGCTCCTTGCATGACTGCACAAACCGCCATTCAACCCCTGGATGAATTCTACCGGCGTCAGCACCGGGCCCTGCCGGCCTTTGAGGTCGTTGAGCCGGATGCCATCCCGAAGCCCTACCGGACCCTCCTGGTGCATGACCGCGACATGACCCGGACGCTGGAGCAGTTTCACGGCGACTCCATTCACCTTCAGGTGCTCTCGAAGCACCAGGAAGACGGCATGTACGGCCGCGAGTCGGTGTTGCAACTCGACGCCTCCGGGCGCCCGGTCGAGTTTGGCGCCATCCGCATTCATCTCGGGCGTTTTCCAGACGAAGCGCGGACACAGATTCTGGAGGAGCACCGGCCGCTGGGGGGCATTCTCAACAAGGCCCACATTCCGTACACCAGCCGGCCGACCGCCTACCTCCGCTTCGCGGCCGACCAGTTCATCGCGACGGCCCTCGGCATCCGGCGCCCGGCGTTTTTGTTTGGACGTCAGAACACGCTGCGGAATGCCCAGGGGGAGGTATTGGCCGAGATCATCGAGATTCTGCCGCCAGCGTAGTGGTTCGTGCCTGCGGATCGGCTTGAAGGACCCGCCCCGCCCGGGGTCGCGGTGGCCACCCGATGCGCATTCCGTCGTTGCACCCCGTTGCCCGGTGGACTATGCCCGACGCCGCGGCACTTCGAATGTTCACCTCATCCTCGCAACCCCAACCCTGTTCCTACCATGGAGTCCAAATCCGGCGGTAAATCGAAACCCAAGGCCAAACTCAAAGATTTGAAGGCCAAGGGAGACATCAAGGGAGGCGGCTACCAGTCGAGTCCCATCTCGAGCCCGAGGCCGAGTCCCAGCCCGAGTCCGTACTGAGCAGCAGGCGCCCCGCCGGACTGCGCCGCCCGGCCCGCCCTTTTTTGCGGCGCGGCGGGGTGGTCCCCCACGAGTCATCCGCACCGGTGAATCGCGGCTCCAGCATTCCGGTCCGGGCACCCCGGCCTGGCGCGCGGTCCCGTCCGCGCCGGCTAATCCTCAGGAACCCGTGGTCCCCGGGTGACCTCGTCATGCTCTCGGCGGCGGTGCGGGACCTGCACCGGCTGCATCCCGGTGCCTTCGTCACCGACGTGCGGACCGCCTGTCCGGACCTGTGGGCCCACAATCCCCATCTGACCCCGATCGCCGACGGATCGCGGAATGTCGAGGTGCTGGATTGCGAGTATCCGTTGATCCACGAGTGCAACCGGCAGCCCAAGCACTGCCTCAACGGGTTTGTGGAGTTTCTTGCCGACCGTCTCGGGGTGCCCCTGAGGCTCACCGAATGCCGCGGTGACATCCACCTCTCCGCCGCCGAGCGGTCCCGTCCCTCCGCGGTCCGCCGCCGCACCGGACGCGACCTGCCCTTCTGGGTGATCGTCTCGGGCGGCAAGCATGATTACACGATCAAGTGGTGGGATCCCGCGCGTTACCAGCGGGTGGTGGATCACTTTCGCGGACGGCTCCTCTTCGTGCAGGTGGGGGATCGCGCCCATCACCATCCGCCGCTACGGTCTGTGGTGGACCTGCGCGGCCGCACATCCCTCCGGCAGTTGATCCAGCTGGTGCATCATGCCGACGGCGTCGTGTGCCCGGTCACCCTGCTCATGCATCTGGCCGCTGCCGTTCCCCGGCGTCCCGGGCGTCCCGGGCTGCGTCCCTGCGTCGTGATCGCCGGCGGCCGGGAGCCGCCGCACTGGGAAGCGTACCCCGGGCATCAATTCCTCCATACCGTCGGGATGCTGTCCTGCTGCGCCCATGGCGGCTGCTGGAAGTCGCGCACGGTCCCGCTCGGCGATGGCGACGAGCGGGACGGACCGGACCGCCTGTGCACCGCGCTGTCCGGAACACTGCCGCGATGCATGGACCTGATCTCCGCGGACGATGTGATCGGGCGCGTCGAGTGTTATCTGGCTTCGGGGGCTGCGCGGACATTGGGGTGTGAGGATGCCCGCACGCTCGACGGTGTCCTAACGGAGCGGTCGCCCCGGACCGTTCCCATCTCCGCCGCATGAAGCCCGGTGCCCTTCTCACATGGTGGATCGCGGCAACGGCCGCCCTTCTCCTGGGGATCCTGGCCCGCGCCCAGGCACCGGGTCCGAACCAGCTGCTGATGCTGGACGGCCCGGTGGGACACCTGGAACTGCCCGCCGGCATTTTTGATGGTCTGGAGGCCGCAACGGTTGAAGGCTGGTTCCTCCTCGACCGGCTCGCATCCGCCCGGCTGTTCGACTTTGGGAGCCGGGACCGGTTTCTAGCGGTGGGGACCGTGGGGTCGCGACCGGACCTGCTCTTCGAGATCTCCGATGCCGGCACCCGCCGGCATTCCATCACGGCGCGCGACCTGTTGGCGACCAACCGCTGGTACCACGTGGCCGCGGTCAGCGGGCCGGGCGGGATGCAGCTTTACCTCAACGGAGACCTCGTCGGGGAGGAGCCGTTTACCGGCAGCTTCGCCAGCGTTGGCGGGGGCGGACACAACCGCGTCGGTCGCGACAACGGTCCGGAGGAGGACCGGGTCCAGCGAGCCGATACCCGCGGGCGGGCCGATCAGCTCGCGGTCTGGAACCGGGCGCTCGATCCCGGCGAGATTCGCGACGCCTTGTCGCGCCGGCTCAACGGCGGAGAACCCGGCCTGGTGGGCTTGTGGACTTTTGACGACGGCTCGGCCCGGGACGTGTCGGGCAACGGACATGACGGCCAATTGCACGGTCAGGCGCGGATTGGTCCGGCCCCGGCCCCGACCCCGGCCGACGTGATCCGCGCCGCAACCCTCTCCGGGACGATTCGCGATCCGTCGAGCCGTCCATTGGCCGGCGCCACCATCCGGTTGTTCGATGGCGACCGGTTGCTCCAGGAGGCGGTGGCGGACGACTTGGGACGATTCCACCTCCGCACCGCGCGGGTGAACACCCCCCTGGACATCGCGGCGGGGCACGAGAGCCTGGGCCTCTGGACTGGAGGGCAGGTGCTGGGTGCGGGGCTGGCTCATCAACTCGACCTGCAGCTCCCGCCGGCAAACTCGCTCGCGGGAGCGGTGCGCGCCCTCGACGGCTCGCCCGTGGGCGATGTGGTGGTGCAGGCGCTGCGGTTGCCGGACCCCGGGAGTGCCGGAGGTTCCGTGGGGACTGCGGCCGCGTGCCAGATGACCGACGATGCCGGCCGCTACCGGTTTTCCCACCTGCGTCCGGGCACCTATCAGGTGCGACTCCAGGTGCCCGGCCGCTTCGTGATCCACGAAGACGCCGCCCCGGTGGTGGCCAACGGCACGCGCCATGCGGATCTCGATTTCCGCATCCGCCCGTTCAAGAAGGGAACCTGGCGGACCTTCGACGACCGGGACGGACTGTACAGCCTCGGCGTGCGCTGCCTGTACACGGCTCCCGACGGCATCCGCTGGATCGGCACACGCAACGGCCTGTCGCGGTTTGACGGCAGCCGCATGGTCAGCTTCACGACGGAGGAGGGCCTGGCCGGCAACAACGTGGCGGGCCTCGCACGGACGCCGGACGGGACGCTGTGGGTGGCCTCGGAAAGCGGCGGCCTGAGCCGGTCCGCGGGCCGCCGGTTTGAGCCGGTCCCTTTGGGGCCCGAACCGTCCGATCCCCAGCTCCACTGCGTGCATGCGGACGCGGACGGCGTCGTGTGGGTGGGAGGACGGGGCGGCCTGTACCGGATTTCCGAAAACCGGGTGACCCACTTTGCCACAACGAACGGGCTGCCGGCCTACACAGTGTACAAGATCGCGTCGGCACCCGGCGGTGTGCTGTGGCTGGGCACGGATGAAGGATTGGTCCGGTTCGATGGCGACCGGTTTCAAAACGTGGTCAAGGACGCCGGCATGGACGGGTTTCTTGTGGATTCCCCGCAGGTGGCGCCGGACGGGAGTGTGTGGTTTGGCACCTGGGGTCGCGGACTCTGGCGCTACGATCCCCGGGGCGCCGGCGCGGGCGGCTTTCGGAACTGGAGCACCCTCGATGGGCTGCCGGACAACGTGGTGTGGTCCGTGACCTTCGCGCCGGACGGCGTGGCGTGGATTTCCACATTGAACGGCGCCTCCCGGTTCGACGGCACCTCGTTTGTGAACTTCACGCGGAAGGACGGCCTCGCGGACTACCACGTTTCGGTGATCGAGCGCGATCCGGACGGTGTGCTGTGGTTTGCCACCCTGGCCGGCCTCACCCGATACGATCCCCTGACCACGGTCACCCTCACCACCGCCGACGGGCTGCCGTCCAATGGCATCCAGAACTCGGTGCGCGATGCCGCGGGAAGGCTGTGGTTCGCGACGGATTCCGGGCTCTGTCGTTGGGACGGCGACGGATTCGTGGCGCACACGGTGACCCATGGACTGCCATCAGCGAACGTGCGTGCGCTGGCGGCCATGCCGGACGGGGCGCTGTGCGTGGCCACCGCGGCCGGGGTCGGGCGGCTCGAGAACGAACAGTTCACACCGCTCAACGCGCCGGAAGCACTCGCCCGGAACGTGCAGTGCCTGTCGGTGGCCCCCGATGGCACCGTGGCCGCGGGCACCACTTCCGGTGAACTGCTGCGCTGGCCGAATCCGGGGGCGCGGGCCGTGATCAGCCGGCTGTCGGAGGGCGATTTTCAATCCGTGGCCAGCGTGCTGTGCCTGTCGAGCAATCGGGTGTGGGCCGGACTCAACGGCGGTGCCGGCGTGATCCGGATCGCCCCCCTCGAAGTCCCCGGCGCCCCGGGTGCCGAGGGACGCACGGTGTTCACCACGGCCCAGGGCCTTCCCGACGACTACGGGCTCGCCCTGGTCCTCGACCAGAGTCAGCGGCTCTGGGTGGGCGGATCCAGCGGCGTCGCCCGGCTTGAGGACCAACGGTTCACCCGTTTCGACCGGCGGCGGGAGGCCGGCGGCGAGACCGTGAACGCGTTGTTCGCCGACAGCCGCGGCGTGCTCTGGGTCGCGAAGCGCACCGGCATCCGGTTCTTCGACGGCACCTGCTGGTCCGGATTGGATGCGCGGGATGGACTCGTCGCCAACGACGTGCGGACCATCGTCGAGGCGTCGGATGGTTCCCTGTGGTTCGGCACCGAGCGGGGCCTGACCCGGCACCTTCGCGTCCCGAGGATCCCGCCGACCCCAAGGATCGAGGTGCGCTACGACCGGGAGCCGCGCCCCTCCGGGCAGCCGGGCAGCCTGACCACCGGACGACCGACCACCTTCCGTTGGCAGGTCGCCGAGTTTCGGACGCGTCCGGAAGACCGGCAGTTTCGCTGGCAAATCCTGCCGGCGCAATCAGCGCTCGTCCCCGCCCTGGAAGCCCATGCGTGGACTCCGGCTGGCGCCTCGGACGCCCTCGACTGGTCCACGAATCGCGCAGGGCCCTTCCGTCTCGCGGTCCAGTTCGTGGATCGCGACCTCAACTACTCGAGTCCGGCGCTGTTGCTGCTGAATCTGGTGCGGCCCTGGTATCAGAATCCCTGGGTGATGGCGCCGTTGGTGGCGGTCAATGGCGGCCTGCTGGGATGGGGCCTGCTGGCCCGTTCGCTTTACATCCGCAAACGCCGGGAGGCCACCCGGCTTCGCGAGGAACTGCTGCACCAGGAACATCAGGCCCGCCTGGCGCTGGAGGCCGAGATCGAGGTGCGCCGCCGCGCGGAGCTGGAACTGCAGAAGGCCAAGGAGGCGGCGGAAGTCGCCAGCCAGGCGAAGAGCCGTTTCCTCGCCAACGTGAGCCATGAACTGCGCACCCCGCTCAATGCCATCATCGGCTACAGCGAGATGCTCGAGGAAGAGGCACCGGACCATGGTGCCGACGCCCTGATCCCGGACCTGCGCCGTATCCACGGTTCGGCCCGGCACCAGCTCGCCCTGATCAACGACATCCTCGATCTGTCCAAGATCGAAGCGGGGCGGATGACCCTCGACCTCCAGTCGGTGGATCTCGCGCCGGTGATGGACGAGGTCGTGGGCACCGTCCATCCCCTGGTCCTCCGCAATGGAAACCGGCTGGTCATCGAGGGGACGGGGGCGTCGGGCACCGTGCGGGCGGACCCCGTCAAGCTGCGGCAGATCCTCCTCAATCTGCTGAGCAACGCCGGCAAGTTCACGCGGGACGGCGCGATCCGGCTTGAGGTGACGTTTAAGGACACCGGACCGCATCAGGATCCGTCCGGGCATCCGGGTGCCGCTCCCCCGCGGTGGCTCTGCTGCCGGATCAGCGACACCGGAATTGGAATGACGCCCGAACATCTGGGGCGCCTGTTTGGGGCGTTCGAGCAGGGCGACGCCTCGACGACCCGGAAGTATGGGGGCACGGGTCTGGGGCTCGCCATCTCCCGCAAATTTGCGCGCCTCATGGGCGGGGACATTCTTGTGTCGAGCACCCCGGGTCGCGGATCGGTGTTCACCCTGTGGCTCCCGGACCGTCCCGATCCCGGCCCGGCGGCCTCCCCGCGGGCCTGACCGGCCATTTTTCCCGCTGGCAGCCCACGGCATCAGCGCCACAGGGCCAGGACTCGATCCGGTGCGCCCCCTACTCGAACACCTCGACCGGCAGTCCGGTGCGTTCGCGGATCACCGCGGCCGTCTCCTCCAGTTCCGCCAGCGTCAACCGGGTCGCCCACGCCTCAGGGGTCGGGCGCGCAATGGTGTACGCATGGACGGATCGGATCTGCCCGCCGCCATCCGTGACCTCCCGCAACCGGTCGCAGTAGGCTTGGAGTTCCGCCGCCGACATGGCGTTGCCGTGCGTCTTCAGGAAGAGGGACTGGATGATCACGGGCCGGACCCGTGCGGTTTCGAGGATGTTCTGCAGGATCCGCTCGAAGCGCACCATGGACCGGTTGACGAGCTGGTAGTAGGCCTCGGTGCCCGCGTCGAGCTTGCACCAGAATTCACCGCGATGGCGGTCCATCAGTTCCAGGCCCCGGCGCACACTGGCCTTGTCGAGCCCGGCGCAGTCGGTGATCAGGACCAGGTTGGCGTCCCGCAACCCAAGTTCGAGCTTCGCCGCGACCACGGTGCGCACGCACTCGTCGAAGTTGGGAACCATCGTCGGTTCGCCATCGCCGCTGAAGGCGATGTCGCGCACGTGCCGGGTCACCTCCGGGACCTCGCAGAAACGGGGCTGCTGCGCGAGCGTGCCGTCGCGGGCATGGTTCACCAGCCAGGCGAGCTCCTCGCGGAGTTGGACGAGGTTCACGGTGGTGGCGCGACCCGGGGTGCGGCGATCCACCTCGCAATAGACGCAGTCGAAGTTGCAGCGCTTGTCCGGATTGAGGTTGACCCCGATGGACAACCCCCGCGACCGGCGGGAGATCACCGGATAGAGGTACACCAGGTCCTGGAAGACCCGGCGATGATCCTGAACGACGGCCCAGGAGCTCTGGATGGGAATGGGCGCGGCGGCCACGGGGAGCACTTTAGGAGGGGGGCGGGATGCGGCAAGCCGCGGCCGGATCACATGCCCATGATCTGGTAGCCGGCATCCACGTAGATCACCTGTCCGGTGATCGCGGCCGCGCCGTCGCTGGCGAGGAAGACGCCGGTGGCTCCGAGTTCCTCGGGCAGCACGTTGCGCTTGAGCGGGGCATGGGCTTCGTAATGTTTGAGCATGTCGCCAAAACCCGCGATGCCCCGGGCGGCCAGCGTGTTCATCGGCCCCGCGCTGATGCAGTTCACCCGGATTTTGCGCGGTCCAAGGCTGTAGGCCAGGTAGCGGGTGCCGGCCTCGAGGGCGGCCTTGGCGACCCCCATGACGTTGTAGTGGGGGATGACCTTCTCCGACCCGTAGTAGCTCATCGCCACGATGCTGCCGCCGGCGGTCATCAACGGTGCGGCACCCCGGGCGAGGGCCACCAGGGAGTAGGCGCTGATGTCATGGGCGACGCGGAACGCCTCGCGGGACGTTGCCAGAAAATCGCCCTCCAGCGCCTCCCGCGGGGCGTAGGCCACCGAGTGCAGCAGGAGATCCAGCCGGCCGAACCGTTCCCCGACGGCGGCAAATACCGCGTCAATCTGGGCATCCTGCGTCACGTCGCACGGCAGGATGATCGTATCGGGCCCGAAGGTGCCCGCCAGGTCCTCCACATTCTCCTTCAGACGCTCGCCCTGGTAGGTGAATGCCAGCCGGGCCCCCTCCCGGTGCCAGGCCTGGGCAATTGCCCACGCGATGGAACGTTTGTTGGCCACGCCGAACACGAGACCCAGTTTTCCCTGGAGCATAGACATGATGCCGTTGAGGAAAGGCGAAGCCCGCCGGCGGCGCAAGCCGGCGCGATGAAGCCCGTCGCGTCACCCCTTGCCCCGTCCGATGCGGATGGTCTGCGTGAGGCGTGCGAACAACCCCCTTTTTGCGGCCGGTTTGCCCGATGCCCCGGGGATCGGTTCGCACTTGGCGTTGCAGTCCGGACAAAACAGCAGCAGCCCGGCGCTGCCGCCGGCCAGCTTGGTGGCCCGAAGGCTGGAGATGTGAAAAACACCCGGGCACTTCATGACGGCCTGGCATCCCATGGCCGCCTGATGGGTGGCGGGCAGGGATGGATTGCGGGAACAGGCGACGGTGCCGTCGGGAAGCGTGACCGACTCTCCGGCGGGCCGTGCGGCCTGCGGGCCCGCCCCCTCCGGGATTCGCACGTCATACTCCTCCACCCGCAGCACCATTTCGACGCTCCCCAACTGAAGCGACTGCCCGGCCGCCAGCGGCGCCTCCTCGACCGGCTGGCCGTCAACGAACGTCCCGTTGGTGGACTGCAGGTCGCGCACGATCACCGCGCCGTCCGCCTCCAGCACGGTGATCTCCGCGTGGAAGCTGGAGACGCTCGCCTCCGGGATCCGAAATTCGTTGGTCGGGTTGCGCCCGACCGTGTTCAGGCCGGCGTGCAGCTCGTGTTCGAAGGGCTGATTGAGCCCGTGGAGGATGAACCGGAACATGGATTTTCGGGATGGGCAGTCCGCCACGGCCCTGGGACTCCTCCGGTGAATAGCGTCCGGACACCGGGTCTGTAAAGCGTTTCGCGGCGGTGACCAAAGCGGGTTCCCGGCCGCCGCGGGTCGCCGAAATCCCGCCCCGGACGGCCACCCGGGTACGGTGCCCGCTCAGAACAGGGTGCCCACCGCCGTCCCGAGCACGCTCAAAGGACCGGTGTCCTCGAGGGACTCGGTCGCCTTGTCCACCTTCTGAAGGGTAAGCTTGATGTTCCGCAGGAAGCTGGCGTCGTTGACCAGCTCGCCGACCGAGCCCTTGCCCTGGTTGATCTTTTCCATGATCTCCTTGAAGTTCGTCATCGCACCGGTGGTTTCGTCGAACAACGCCGGGTCGGTCATCAGCTTCCCGAGGGTGCCCTCTCCCCGCTCCAGGTTGCCCGCCAGCTTGCGCAGGTCGGCCACCATGGCCCGGGCGTCCTCCGCCAGCGGCTGGGCGTCCGCGAGCGCGCTGCTCATGTTGGTCACCGCAGACACCGCCCCTTCATAGAGGGTCGGGTCCATGATCAGCTTGCCGAAGGTGCCGCGGCCCCCGGCCATCTCGGTGGTCATCACCGCGAGGTTGTCCAGGGTGGAATTGATGTTGGACTGGTTCTGCTTGATGAAGTCGGTGAGCGGGCCGAGCAGCTTGCTGATCTCCTCGCCGCTGAAGCTGCGGGTCAGGCTTTCCACACCGCCGGCGACGCTGTCGAGCCGGGACATGAGATCCGCCAGGTCCGCCTGTTCACGGGTCTCAAGCAGGGCGCCCGATGCGGCCAGCGGCGCATTTTCCGAGCCGAAGCTCAGCGCCACGAAGTTCTGTCCCATGAGCCCGGTGAACTGGATGGAGGCCACGCTGTCGGTGCGCACCGGGGCGCCGGTGTCGAGCTGCAGGGTGATTTCCACCTGGTTTTCCCTCAAACCGACCGACCGTACCCGGCCCACGGGCACCCCGGCGAGGCGGACCGGGTCCCCGACCTTCAAATCGCGCACGGTATTGAACCGCGCACGGTACTCGGTGCCGCGCCGCAACAACGAGGCGCCGCCCAGCAGTTCAAAGATGATGAAGGCGGCGAGGACCACGAGCGCAAAGAACACGCCGAGCCGGGTTTCAAGGGAGCTTTTCATGGACGGAACATCCGGAAGTGGAGGTAAGCGGCAAAGGGACGCGACGGCAAGGCCGCCAGGAAGCGTTCATTGGAAATGCGCGGCCAGGAATTCCTGCAGCAGCGGCGCCGGACTCGCCCGCAGCGCGTCCGCGGTGCCCATCGCGAGGATCCGTCCCTCCGCGAGAAACGCGAGGCGGTCGGCAATGCCGAAGGCCAGGTCTCGGTCGTGGGTCACCACGACGACCGTGGCGCCCGTGCGCCGGTTGAGGTTCACAATCTCGCGGCCGATGGTAAGGGCGACGAGGGGATCGAGCTCGCTGGTGGGTTCGTCGAAGAGGATCATTTGTGGCTCCACGACCAGGGCCCGGGCAATCGCCACCCGCTTGCGCATGCCGCCCGAAAGCTCCGAGGGGTACTTGGCGGCGTCCCCGGGCCCGAGATGCACGAGGGCCAGCTTTCCGGCGACGATGGTGGCAATCTCCGCAGGGGAATTCAGCCGGTGCTCGCTGAGATACAGGCCGACGTTCTCCTCCACGGTCAGCGAGTTCAGCAGGCCGCCCGTCTGGAAGACCATGGCCAGGCGGTGCCTGGGATTGGCCGGGTTCGGCAGCGCCCGCTCGCCCGCGACCAGGATCTCACCGGCGTCGGGGTCCTCCAGGCCGATCAGGTGGCGCAGGAAGACCGATTTGCCGGATCCGCTCGGCCCCATGATGACGAAGATCTCTCCGGCCCTGATCTCGAGGTGGAGGTCGTGCAGCACCGCGCGGCCGTCGTACGCCTTGCGCAGTCCGCGTACACTCACCGGCAAGCCGCCCTTGTGGGCTCCTGGGGGCGTCGGGGTCATCGTCCGAAGGCCGCGTCAAACGGCAGCAGCAGCCGGGTGAGCATGTAGTCGAGCACCAGGATGAGCACGAGCGAGTTCACCACGGCCTTGGTCACGCTGCGGCCGATGCCGCGCGGGCCGCCGCGGGTGGTCAGGCCCTGATGACAGCAGATGATCCCGATGCACACGGCGAAGGCGAAGCACTTGATCAGGCCGTTGAGGACATCCGAGAGGTCCACCCCCTCGCGGAGGCTGGCGAAGAAGGTGGCCCAGGGAACGGCGATGCGGTCGTTGTGGGCGGCCACCATCGCGCCCCCAAGCCAGCCGACGAGGTTGGCGAAGATGACCAGGCACGGCACGGCGATGCTGATGGCGACCACGCGGGGCAGCACCAGGTAGTGGACCGGGCTCACCGCGAGGGTGCGCAGCGCGTCAATCTCCTGGTACACCTGCATCGAGCCCAGCTCGGCGGTCATCGCGGAGCCCACCCGCCCGGCGATGAGGATGGACATCATCACCGGCGCCAGTTCCTTGCACATGGCGATCGCCACCAGCTGGCCGAGGGCGCTGCCGATGCCGTTCTCCACCAGCACCGGGCCGCTTTGCAGCGACAGGACGCCGCCGATGAAGAGCGACAGGACGCAGGCCATGAAGAGGCTCGCGTTGCCGATGTCGAACAACTGCTCGAACACCTTGCGACGCTCGCGCCACACCCGGGGCAGGGCTCGCCCCACGGCGCCGGTCAGCAGGAGCATTTCACCAATATTTCGAAACATGGGTCGTCGCCCCCCCGGGGGCGCGGGGAGAGAATCACAAACGGGCGTCCGTGCCGAATGCTTCGCTCAGGTTTCGTTCCACCCCGCCCCCCGGGGGTGCCGGATCCAGCGCGGGAAGCCCGTCGAGGCTGCGCGCATTTTTCAGGGCCTGATACTCGGCGACGCCGGCCGGACCCTTTTTCGTCGCCCAGGAGGCGAGGAGGTCCCGATCCTGCTGAAAGGAATACTCCGGCACGCCAAACCCGCACGAGATGCCCACGCGATCCACGGAAACCCGGATCACGGACCGGGTGCCCGGGTGCGGGGGAAACAGGGCGAGCAGCGCCCCGGAATCGGCATGCCCCGGCAGGATCACCCGCCCGCGCCCGTGGAGCCGGACGATCCGCGGCGGGCCGGAAAAGGCGCAAAACATGATCACGATCCGGCCGTTCTCGCGCAGGTGGGCGATGGTCTCCGCCCCGCTGCCGGTCACGTCGAGGAATGCCACGTCGAGCGGGCCCAGCACCCGGAAGGCATCCCCGCCCTTCGGCGACAGGTTGAGGTGTCCGTCGCCCGACAGCGGCGCCGTCGCCACGAAAAACAAGCGTTGTCCCGCAATCCACGCCTGCAGATCCGGGGTCACTTCCTGGAACACGTCGCCCATGGCCTTGGGATCAACGATTCCGGGAATTCCCGGGACCCGCAACCGTTCCGCGGCGCGGCAGGGCTTTGGGGGACCCGACCGCGGCCCGCTGAACCTCCCCGGACGTCTGGAAATGCCGGTTCGGCAGCCACAGCAGCCGCCAATGCCGGTCGCCGTCGGCACCCCTTCGGGTCTGAACCAGGCCGAACAGGCAGGCCGTGCGGACCTCGCTGGCGGTCACGTCCCGGCGGAAGAAATTCCAGAGCACCGACTGGCTCGCCGCGCCCTTTGCCGGATCGCGCTCGCTCCGGTACACGGACCAGAGCGGCGAGTAGTTGCGATCCAACGCCTCGCGGTTTCGTACGAAATTCTCCAGGAGGGCCGGGACGCGAAGCTGCTCACGTCCGGTCGGATCATGCCGCCAGCTGAAGAACGGCCACACCCCGGTCTCCCGCCGGTACTCCCCCGTCTCCCGGCTCCGGAGGAGGGTGTCGTCGTACAGGAAGAAGAAGCTGCGCCATCGGTCCCGCTCGAACGCCGTGTCCTCGATGTGGCGGTGAAGATAGACCGGCCACAGGAGAAAGTTCCGACGCGAGGTGCCGGCCTGGATGTTGCCGTAGAATGGCCACACCCGCCGCGCCGTCTTCCCCGGGCCGTTGGCCCAGCCGATCACCGGCCAGGGCGCGCCCCATTCCACATAGCCGGCCACCCGGTCCTCTGTGCGCGTGAACAGCGGCCAGATCACGGTGGTTTGATCCCGGGCCGGAGACCGGACGATGGCGTAGAACGGCAGCAGATGAGTCTGAAGCACCTCGTTGGTGGTGCCGAGTCCCGCACGCTGGTGGCTGAACAGGGGCCAGACCGCAAAGCGCGCGTTGGATCCGGGGGACAAGACGCGGTCGCCGAACAGATTCGTCTGCCAGGTGATTTCCTTTTCCTGCGCCCCATACAACGGCCAGAATTGCCAGCCGGCAAGACCGGGCCCCGCCCGAAGGTGAAACACGGGGTACACGTAGTTCCGGGTCACCACGGCCCCCTTGCGGGTCCTGGAGTAGATCGGGAACAGGATGAACTCGATTTCGTCCCGGAACAGCCGGTTGCGGAGGTGGCCGTAGAAGGGCAGCACCGCCAGATAATCGTTGGTGCCACTCACCGAGCGCTGCTCGAAGTATATTGGGAACACCGTCCGGTGAATGTAGCTGTCCTGTTCGTCCTGCTGCCCGGTGTGGATCCAGGTGATCACCTGGGCGAGCTGGAATCGCGACTCGCCGCCGCTGCGCCGCCACGTCAGCGCCGGGTAAAGGAGGTCAAACCGTTCCCGGTCCAGGACCGGCGAGTATTCGTACGATAGGAGGGGAGCCAGCCCCGAGGAGATCCGTTCGGGAGTTTCCTGCCACCAGGCGAGGGTGCCGAGTCCCTCCTGGCGCCAGCCCGACTCCCACAACGTGGGAAACGACGAGGCGAACGGGCCGGCGTCGAGCCAGTCGTCCGTCCACGCCGGGCCCGCTGCCGCCAGCACCAGGCTCAGCGACAGCCACCCGCAAATACGTCGTCCATCCATCCGGGGGGACGAGCCTCCGGGAAGTCACCGCCCGGAAGCAAGCCACGGGTCGCCATGGAAATCAGACCCACCCTGGGGCTACTCAGGCCCTCCAGGGGTGACGGATCCCGGCCCAGGCCAGAATGGCCAGGCCCACCGGCGTTCCGGTGACCGAGGTGGGAACGGCTGCGATAATGGCCAGGATCAGCGCCTTGGCGAAGGCGATGCGGCGCCGGTCTCCCGCCCGCCGTCGCTGGATGAGATACACCGAAACGAGCACGGTGAGAAAGCAGAGCGGTACGGTGACCACCCAGCTGACCACCAGGAATTCGGGGAACAACCACAGGTTGTCGGCGAGCAACAACGCGAGGGCGGACAGTGGCTCAAACCAGACCCGCGGACGCCCGGGATTCGGCGGCGTCAGCGGCGGCGGTGCCGGCGACTCCGGGGGCAACACCTCGGGCACCACCACGGGACGCGACAGGGGCGGCGAGCTCACGTCAGTTGGTTCGCACAAATCCGGCGGTGGCGCAATGCCCCCCGGGCCCGATCCCGCGCGCCGCCGTGCCGGTCCGCATTTCCCGCTGGAGGAATCTTCGGGGCGCCCCAATCCTTCCGCCCGATGAAGGATTGGATTGCATCATACATCACCGCACAACAGCGCGCCCTGGCCGGCGTCACCCCCGACATGCTGGCCCCGCTTGTGGAAACCCTGCGGGAAGCCCACCGCAACGATGCCCAGGTGTTCGCCATCGGCAACGGCGGCAGCGCCGCCAACGCCAGTCACTTCGCCGTGGACCTCGGCAAGGGGGCCAGCGACGTGCTGCCCCGCCGTTTCCGCGTGCTCTCGCTCACCGATAATGTCGCGTGGCTGACCGCCATCGGGAACGATTACACGTATGAAGACATCTTCGTGCGCCAGTTGATGAACTACGCGCGTCCCGGGGACGTGCTCTTCGGCATCAGCGTGAGCGGCAATTCCCCCAACCTGGTCCGGGCCTTCGACTGGGCCAAGGCCACCGGCGTCAAAACCATCGCGCTGGTCGGACAGAAGCGCGGCAAGATGGCCGACCTGGCCGATCAGCTCGTGGTGATCCCCGACGGCCACTACGGCCGGGTCGAAGACGTGCAGATGAACATCCTGCACTTGGTCTGCTACGCGTTCTGGGAGCATCCGGAATGGGTGGACTGACGGGCGGCGACCGGCGAGAAAGAGTCGCCATGAACCCCGTCCCGTCCCTCGCGTCCCGCGGTCGCCGGATGTCCTGCGTCCTGTCCCTCCTCTTCGCCGGCATCGGCCTCGTCCCGGCCGGGACCCCTCCGGACGCCCCGCCCTCCGCGCATCGCCAGTTGCCGGACGCCATGCACGGCACGATGACCGGGCGGCCCGCCATCCGGGTGGGGCATCGGGATGCGGATCTCACCGGCACGGACCACCGGGTCCTGCAGGCTGCGGTGGATTACGTGGCGGCGCTCGGCGGGGGCCTCGTGGAGATCGGCCCCGGCGAGTATTGGATGCGGGATTCCCTTCATCTGCGGCCCCATGTGACGGTTCGCGGGCACGGGGCGCAGACCGTCCTGCGCAAGGCGCCCTCCGCGGCCTCCGCGCTGGAACTCGACGGCGACTACGGTGAGGAGCAGATCACGCTGAGGAATCCCGGGGGATTTGAGGTCGGGGACGGTGTCGCGATCTGGGACCGCAATGCCGGCGGGTTTCACACGACGGTGGCCCGCATCACCGGCCGCAACGGCAACACCTTCGCGATCAGCCTGCCGTTGAACGCCGACTGCATGGTGGAGTCGGGCGCGCAGGCCGCCACGGTCTTCCCGGTGGTCAGCGGCTATCACCTCGCCGGGGTGCGGGTTGAGAACATCACGATCGAGGGCAGCCGCGACGAGAACGTCCACCTCAACGGATGCCGCGGCGCGGGCATCTTCCTCTACCGCTGCCCCGGCGCCGTGCTGGAGCGCTGCACGGTCCGCAACTTCAACGGCGACGGCATCAGCTTCCAGCAATGCAATGACGTCCGGGTCCTCGGGTGCGTCAGCGAGGGCAATGCCTCCCTCGGGCTCCATCCAGGCAGCGGCTCGCAGCGTCCCGAAGTGCGCGGGTGCCTCGCGCGCAACAACGGCGAAGACGGCCTGTTTCTGTGCTGGCGGGTGAAGCACGGGGTGTTCGAGGACAACACGCTCGCCGGCAACGGCCGGTTTGGCATCTCGATCGGGCACAAGGACACCGACAACCTGCTGCGCCGCAACCGGGTCCTTGGAAACGGCGCCGACGGCATCTTCTTCCGCAACGAGACCGCCGGCATGGCGGGCCACCGGAATCGCATCGAGGACAACCTCATCGAGAACAACGGAGCCTCCGAACCCGTGGCCGGCATCCGCGTCCGGGGCGAGACCACCGACCTGGTGTTTCGCGGCAACATCATCCGGGACACCCGTCCGGAAGCCGAACGCCGGCAGCGGGTCGGCATCCGCCTCGATGAACAGGTCGGCGTGGTGGTGACCGAGGAGAATCGCATCGAGGCGGAGACGGCCGTTGAGGATCGGCGCAGCGCGCGGTAGGTGGGGCGGGCGGGGCGCGCCGGCTGACATTGCGGCCACCTTGACACCTCCGCCTTCCGGTCCACCCATCCATGCTGGCGTTGCCGGCGTGCACATGGAAAGCACCTCGCTCATCTGGCTGGTCACAGGGGCATCTTCCGGGTTCGGACGCTGCCTCGTGGAGCAGGCCGTTGCGGCCGGACACCGCGTGGTGGCGACGGCCCGGAACCCGCAGTCCCTGGAAGATCTCACCAATCGTGCACCGGATTCCGTTCGCACGGCTGCCTTGGACGTCACGAAGCCGGAGTCCGTATCCTCGGCAGTGGCCGGGGCGGCTCGGTGTTGGGGCCGTCTCGACGTCATCGTCAACAACGCCGGTTACGGACTCGTGGGCGCCTTGGAGGAGTACGACGACGACCAGATCGCCCGGAATCTGGACACGAACCTCCTTGGCCCCCTGCGCGTGATCCGCGCCGCGCTCCCCGTGCTCCGGACCCAGCGATCCGGCCACCTGATCAATTTCAGCGCTGCGGCGGCGATCGCCAATTATCCCGGGTTCTCCGTTTACGGCGGCGCCAAAGCGGCCCTCGAGGCCGTCACCGAGTCGCTGCGCCTCGAACTGGGCCCCTTTGGCGTCAAGGTGACGCTGGTGGTCCCGGGCCCCTTCCGCACCGACTTCATCGGTCGCTCCCTCGACCGGGCCACCCGGCAGATCCCCGGCTACGAGGCCAGTTCCGGACGCTTCGCCGGGTTTCTGGATCGTATGGACGGCAAACAGCCGGGCGATCCGGTCCGAGCCGCCTCCCGTATCGTGCGGATGGTTGGCCAGGGCCGTGCGCCCCTGCGTCTGGTGCTCGGCAAGTACGCGTTGGACAAGACCCGGAAAATGCTGGTGGCCCGCGAGGCGGAGCTGCGCGAGTGGGAACCCGAGGGTTTGGAGACGGAATTTCCCGCCGGCTGATTGCGACCGGCAAACGCCCCGCCGTCACCGGGTCGGTCCGCAATCGCCTACCGCTTCGCGTCCGGGCCCTTGGTGAAGGCTTTGACGTTGGTGATCGCGGCCTGCTTGGCGAAATCCAGGACACGGACGACGTCCCCCCATTCCGCCTCGCGATCGGCCCTGAGCACGAGGCGGACCGCCGGATCCGCCTCACGTGCGGCCTGGAGTTCCGCGAGAATGCGGCCGGGTTCCAGCGTGCGCTCCCCCAGAAAAAAGCGCGGGGCCTCGCGGCGGATGCTGAGGACCAGCGGCGGCTTCTCCGCGGAGGCGCCGGCGCGGGGCGACTGGCTGCTTTCGGGAAGTTCGAGGGACACTGCCGGCGTGCTGCGGAGCGTGGTGGTGAACAGCAGGAACACCAGCATCACCAGCAGCACGTCAATCAGGGAGATGATGATGATGGCCGGGGCGCTGCGCCGGCGGCGTGGATAAAAGCTCATGGCGCCAGGACCGCAGTGCGGTCCGATTCACGGGACGGGACACCGCCGGACAGGTATTCGCGGCGGACCAACTGGTCGCAGTGCCCCTCCAACTCCACCGCCAGCACCTCGACCTTCTTGTTGAAATAACTCCAGGCAACCAGCGTGGGGATCGCCACCATGAGGCCGACCAGGGTCTTGTTGAGGGCCGCACCGATACCCTTGGCCAGCAGCGCGTAGTCGCCGCCGATGGCCTTCCCGAAGTCCACGAACAGGGGAATGATGCCGTTGATCGTTCCCACCAGGCCGATCAGCGGTGCGATGCCGACGATGACCTCCAGAATCACCAACCCCCGCTCCATCACGGTCACCTCACGACGGGCCTGCACCTGGAGGGCGCCCACCGTTTCCTCCTTCGGCCAGTCGAGGTGGATGTGGTCGAGCACCGAGACCACCAGTCGCGACAGGGCGGACGGCGCCGCCGCGCAGACGCCGCGGAGCGTCTGCGGGTCCGCGGCCCCCAGGGCCGTCAGCAGGGCGGGCGGCATCACCCGTGAGCGCCGCAGCAGCCAGCCACGCTCCAGAACGATGGCGAGGGACACGACGGACAGCAGGAGCAGCAGCCAGAGGTACGGGCCGCCGTCGGCGAGCGAGGAAGACATTTCAGTTGTAATTGAACGTAAATGTTACGGGGATGGACTCGCTGCCGATCAACCTGCGGACATCGGGAGGCCAGCGTCCGAACGGCGCCGGTTGCAACACCGACAGCTCGCACAGGAACGAGAGCACGTCGCCAACATTCGAGTCCTTGGTGGTGACCGAGGTGATCGTGCCGTCGTCGTGCAGATTGAAGGTAATGACCACCTGCCCCTGACGTTCCAGGGCGAACCGGCGCTCCTCCAGGAGCCGGTACCAGCGCTCCTGAACTGCCAGGACCATCCGGTAGTTGTAATCGCCGAGGGGCGACGCCTTGACGTTGAGCGATGACTGCAGGCCGGCGCGCTGAACGCCCCCCTCCTGTTGCATGCGCTCGCCAACGATGGCCCCCTTGGCGGCGCGCGCCTCGGCCAGCGTCTTCATCCGGCGAGGTCGCACCGGTTCCGGAGCCGGTGGCTCCGATTGTGGCGGTTGGACAATCTGGGGCGCCTGAAACTCGCGAACCTCCGGTACCGGAATCTCCACAGGCGCCGGGGCCACCTTGGCGATCACCAACTCACCCGGAGGCGGAGAGGCGGGTTGGACCGCCTGCTTTGCCACTGGAGCCTCTGGTGCCGGCTTCGGTTGGGTCTCCGGCACCGGCAGTTCCGGGTCCGGGCGCACCTCCCGGGCGACCTGAGGTTCCGGCGCCGTTGCGGTCACCGGTGCCGGCTCGAGCTCGCGCGGGGTCGGGGTGGGTGTCGGCGGAGGTGGCGATTCGGGCACCGGGGGTGCCTGGACCACTTCCCGGGCCGCCGGTGGAGGCGGAGCGGTGCTGGGCTGGGTGGTGTCAAACGTCTTCAGCGAGTTCTCCTGGCGTCCATCAACCTTCGGCGCCACCAGATCCACTTTGGGGGGATCCGGATTCGCCGCCAGGGTGTTGGCAGTGGAGTAAAACGACGTGTCGGGAGGCGCCTCGTCGGTCACCAACAGCGGATCCACCTCGACGAACTGGAGGGGAATTTCCCGCCACGGATCTGGAGCCGGCTGGGCCTGACCGGAATCCGGGGGTCGGATCCATGCGACGACCGGCTCCACGGCGGGGCGCATCCAGCCCGGAATCCACCCGTCGCGCAGCCCTGCCTGCAACAGGAGGACCATCAGCCATGAGTAGAGGTGCAGGAGCACTGAGAGCACCAGCGCGACCACCATTGGCGAGCGGAGCCGCCGCCAATCAAATCCACTGGGAAACCCCCGCGTCATGAACCGCCGCCCACCCTGCCGCAGCGAACGGTGCAGGGCAAGCACCCCTCGGAAGCCCGAAACCCCGACTTACCCTCCGCCCGGCGCCCTTGCCGGTGGGAGTCCCGCCGAGTTGTACGTTCAACTGCAAGCCAGGCCTGCTGGGGGGGTGGCAAGGGGACGGGTGACAGGGGGACAGGTCAATGGGGGCTCCACCGGGCCATGCGGGCAATTTGATGCCGGGCCTGTGGGGACTCCACCCGCGTACGGCTCGCGAGGACTCTCGCCCCACCGGTGGTGGGGGTGGATGCCGCGGCGATGGGGTGACAGAGGGACAGGTCAATGGTGGCTCCACCGGGCCAACTTGTGGAGTCCTCACAAGCCTGGCTGGCAGTCGGCCGTACGGCTCGCCGGGAGGCTCGCCCTACCGCGGACGCGGACAGACTCACCGCAGACCGCGGCGGCACCCGTCAGCAGTGCGCCCGCATCGCTGCCAGCATTACGGGCACGCGTTCCCACGGATCCTCGGGCATCTCGTACTCAAGGATCACCCACCCCTGGTACCGGGCGTCCTTGAAGATCTGAAAAACTCTCCCGTAGTTGGCGGGTTCCGGTGTCCGCTGGCCGCGACGGCTCATCAGTCCCTTGAATTGCACGTTCACCGCGTACGGTGCGCACTTCGCAAGGTCAGCGTAGGGGTCGCCCGTGTGGAAGTTGCCGGTGTCGAGGTTGATGCCCACCCAGGGGGATTTCACGCTGCGAATGATGTCTACCAGGTCGTCCGCCTCCGCCACGATGCCGCCGTGGTTTTCCAGACCGAGCAGGATGCCATGGCGGCCCGCGACGTCGCCGCACTCCTCCAGCGCCTCGATGCACAGGCGTTTGGCCACCGGCAGGGGCTGGCCGTGGGGGCCTCCAGCAAAGACGCGGATGTGCGGGGCGCCCAGGATAGCGGCCCGCTGGATCCAGAGCTTCACCCCGGCGATCTCGGCGCCTCGTTTCGGTCCGGGCGGATGGCAGAAGTCATTGCCGACCGCTGTGCCACTGATGGTGACCCCGCACAAATGCGCATGACGGCGGACGCGGGCGAGGTACCCATCCGTCAGGTCTTCAGGAAAGTAATAGCTGGTCAACTCGGCGCCGTCGCAGTCGTGGGTCGCGCAGTAATCGAGGAACCGGAACATGTCCATCCGCGCCGGGGCGCCCTCCGGCCCGGCCTTGAAGTCATCGCGGAAGGAGTACGCCGCAAGCCCGATGCGCAGGCGGGGAGGCCCGGTGCGCTCAAAGGACTCGGCGGCCCGAATCCCGAATCCGCACCCGGCCGACATCAACGGGACGGCCAGCGCACTGCGAAGGAATTGACGACGAGAGGTATGCGGGCTCATGGCAGGCTTGGAAGGGTAGCGAACCGATGCAGTCGGAGGAAGGCCGATTGACAGGCTGATTGACCTCGATTCCGGAGTTTTCAGGGAGACGCCTCGACATCTGGTGGGCGTCGCATGAATCTCCGCGGCGCCGCGGGAGGCCGGCCACGCCGGGTTGCGGGGCCGCTGTTTTGGTGTTCGCTGGGCTTTGATGGGGATCCCGTGGCCGGGCCCTGAAATTGCTTTGCCGGCCCGGGCCCCTTCGACAGACTCGAATTTCGAAATTATGGACGTCAAGCTGCCTAAGGTTGGTGAATCCGGGGATTCGGGCACGGTGGCCACCCTTCTGGTCAAGGTCGGGGACCAGGTGACTGCCGATCAGACCATCCTCGAACTGGAGCAGGAGAAGGCGGTGGCTCCCATCCGCACGCCGGTCGCCGGCACGGTCTCCGCGGTGCACGTGAAGGAGGGCGACAAGGTGTCCGTCGGGGCGCTGCTGATCACCGTCGGAGGGGACGCCGCCGCAGAGGCCCCAAAGGCACCGGCCACCGCCGCCCCCAAGCCTGCAGCTCCAAAGGCGTCCGCCCCGCGCGCGCCGCTGCCGGTGGAGGACGACGAGGACCTGCCACCGGATGCCGACGATGGCGCGGACACGGGCCCGGATCCCGCGGCATCGCCGTATGTGCGAAAGGTGGCCCGCGAGCTCGGAATCCGGTTGTCCCGCGTCCAGGGCAGCGGCAGCGGCGGCCGTGTGCTGCTCAGCGACCTGGCCCGGTACGTGGCGCGTCTCGAGCGCGGCGTGGCCCGGGCGGGACGCCACGCGGACGAACCCAAGGGGCTGGTCTTCGCCCCGGTTGGCCAGGATTTTTCGCTGTTTGGCCCCGTGACCAGCCAGCCGCTGTCCGCCCTGCGCAAGGTGATCGCGGCGCGCATGGTGGAGAACGCGGTGTCGCTGCCGCACGTCACCCAGTTCGACGACGCCGACCTCTCGCACATCGAGGCGCTTCGTGCCCGTTATCGCCCGGCCTACGAGGCCGCCGGCGTGCGCCTGACCCCGACCCCGTTTCTCCTCAAGGCTCTGGTGTCGGTGCTGCAAAAGCATCCGATCTTCAACGCCAGCCTCAACGAGGTCACGGACACGCTGGTGCTCAAGCAGCATTATCACATCGGCATTGCCGTGGATACCGAGGCGGGGTTGCTCGTGCCGGTGATCCGCGACGCCGACCGGAAGTCCCTGAAGGAGCTGGCGGCGGAACTGGCCTCCATCGCTGCGCGGGCGCGCGACCGGAAACTGGGGCCCGACGACATGAAGGGCGGCACCTTCACCGTTTCCAATCAGGGAGCCATCGGTGGCGGCCATTTCACGCCGATCATCAACAAGCCCGAGGTGGCCATTCTGGGCCTTGGCCGGACGGCGCAGCGCCCGGTGGTGACCTCCGGGGGAACCATTGAGGCCCGCCCGCTTCTGCCGCTGGCGGTGAGCTACGATCATCGGGTGATTGACGGTGGCAGCGCCGCACGGTTCACGGTGGACTTCGTCCGGGCCCTTCAGGAGTTCCCCGAGGACTGGGTGCGCCTGTAATCCGGGAAACGCCGCAAACACTGGTCATCACGGATCCCCAACTGATTCCATGGAACCGATCGAAACGGACATTGTGGTCATCGGCGCCGGTCCCGGCGGGTATGCCGCTGCGTTTTACGCAGCGGATCTCGGGCGGAAGGTGACCCTCATCGAGCGCGAGTCCCGGCTCGGCGGTGTGTGCATGAACCGGGGTTGCATCCCCTCCAAAGCCCTGCTCAACGCAGCCCACGGCATCCAGGCGGCCCGCGAGTCGGCGCATCGAGGCATCGTGTTCGGCCCTCCCACGATCCACCTGGATCAACTCCGGACGTGGAAGAACGGCATCCTCGAAAAACTGGGGGCGGGCATCGCCGGTCTGGCCCGAATGCGCGGGGTCACGGTCATGACCGGACGCGGCCACTTCGAGGATTCCCAGACCCTGCGCGTGGAAAGCCCCCAGGGGCAGCAGTTCCTTCGATTCCAGAAGGCCATCATCGCCGTGGGGTCCCGTCCGGCCCTGCCCAAGGCCTTCGACCTCGGCAATCCGCGAATCATGACTTCCACCGAGGCGCTGGAGGTCCCCGACATCCCGGAGAACCTCCTGGTGATCGGCGGCGGCTATATCGGGATGGAGTTGGGAACGGTGTACGCATCGCTGGGCTCCAAGGTGACGGTCATCGAGGCGCTGGAGAGCATTCTTGCGGGTGCCGACCCCGATCTGGTGCGTCCGGTGGCCCAGTACGCCCGGAAGGCGTTTCACGAGGTCCGCTTGAAGGCGCGTGTCTTGAAGATGTCCACCTCGGGAAAGCAAATCCGGGTGGTCAGTGAGTTCGAGGGCAAGACGGTGGAGGAGCTCTACGACCGGGTGCTGGTGAGCGTCGGACGCGTGCCCAACGGCGAAGACCTCGGCCTGGAAAACACCAGGGTCACCCGGGACGACAAGGGCTTCATCCAGGTGGACGAGCGAATGGTCACCCAGGACCCCAACATCCTGGCGATTGGCGACATCGCCGGCGGGGTGCTGCTCGCGCACAAGGCCTCGAAGGAGGCGCGCATCGCCGTGGAGAACCTGGCGGGCGAAGGGAGCGCAGTGAACCGCGATTACGTGGTCCCTGCGGTGGTGTTCACCGACCCCGAGGTGGCGTGGGTCGGCCTGACCGAGCAGGAGGCGCGGCAGAAGGGCATCGCGATCGAGATCGGCAAGTTCCCATGGGGCGCCAGCGGACGGGCCCTGACGTACGACCGCGTGGACGGCCTCACCAAGCTCGTTCTGGAACCCGGGACCCATCGCGTCCTGGGCGTGGGTCTTGTCGGGCATGGTGCCGGGGAGTTGATCGGCGAGGGCGCCGTCGCGGTGGAGATGGGCGCAACGGCCGAGGACCTCGCCGCCATCGTGCACCCGCATCCGACCCTCTCGGAGACGCTGATGGAATCCGCTGAGGCCTTTTTGGGGCACGCCACCCACGTGTTTGCGAGGAAGAAGGCGTCCTGAAGCTGCCTCGGCGAACCCCGGCCCCCCGGGCCTGTCGAGCCCCATCCGCGTGGTCATGCGCCCGCCGCCTCCAAAGGCCGGTTATTTCGTGCTGGAAGGCACGAACTCCTTCGCCACCGCGTATTACTTCAATTACCTGATGTTCCTGCTGCGCGATGCGCACGGGTTCACGAATCTCAACAACCTGTCGATCGGTGCGCTCCACGGGCTGATCTACGTGGGGGCATCCTGGTACGGAGGCCGGTTCGGGCAGCGGTTTGGATATTTCCGTTCCCTCCGGATTGGCTTCGGAGGCATGGCGCTGTCTCTGGCCCTGGGCCTTGCGGTTCCTGCGCTCTGGGGACAGCTGCTGGCGCTGGGAGGATGGACCGTCGCCATCTGCTTCACCTGGCCCATGCTGGAGGCCCTCGTGAGCGAGCATGAGCCGCCGGACCGGCTTCCCGACCGCGTGGGACTCTACAATGTGATCTGGGCGGGAACCGCAGCGCTCGGATTCTCGGTCGGAGGCCTGATCTTCGAACACCTCGGGCACGCGAGCCTGTACTGGCTGCCGTTGACCATCCACGCCTGCCAGTGGCTGGCCATCGGATCGCTGCAGCGCCGTCACGATCGCTGGTTCCGGATCCCCCCGGCCGCGGCGTCGGGACCCATCCCACACGACACCGCCGTCCGCCCCGCCTACTTCCGGCGCCTCGCCTGGGTGGCGAATCCCTTCAACTACATGGCCATCAACACCATCATGGTGGTGGCTCCCGGAATCGCAGCCCACCTCGGGCTCAGCGTGGCGCAGGCCGGATTGGTGCTCTCCGCCTGGTTTTACACCCGCGCGCTGGCGTTTCTGAAGCTGTGGTGGTGGACCCGGTGGCACTATCGCTTCGACTGGTTCTTCGGAGCCTTCGCGCTGCTGCTGGTGAGTTTCGTTGCCATCATGCTGTCGCCAACCGTCTTCGGGCTGCTGCTGGCCCAGGTCGGTTTCGGATGGGCCTCGGCCGTCCTGTACTATTCCTCGTTGTACTACGCGATGGATGGTTCGGACGCCCATGGTGAGCACGGTGGTGTTCACGAGGCGTTGATTGGGATCGGGTTGTGCGGGGGTCCCGCGGTGAGCGCAGGGGCGATCTGGCTTACGGGTCAGGCGACGGCGCCCGCATGGATCGTGGCCACCGGGCTTGCGGCGGCCATGGGATGGGTGTGGCGGATCCGGCGCGATGCGGTCCGAAGCGGTTAAACCGGCTTCCTCCTTCCCGGGCGCCGCAGAGGCGAATACCATGGCGCCCATGCGTACGGTGTCAGTGCCCCTTGGGGCGCGTGCGTACACGATCCATATCGGCAATGGCTTGTTGTCCCGCCTGGGGGAACCGTGCCGACGACTCAAGCTGGGAGAGCGCTGCACCATTGTGACCGATGAGCAGGTCGGTCCCCGCTATGCCGATGCGGTCATGCGCGCCCTGAAGATGTCCGGGTTTGTGCCCAACGTCGTCACCGTGCCCGCCGGCGAGAGCGCCAAGTCCCTGAAGATCCTGGGCGAATGCTACGACCAGTTCGCCATGCGCCGACTGGAGCGCCGCTCGTTTGTGGTGGCCCTCGGCGGCGGCTGCGTGGGGGATCTCGCCGGGTTTGCGGCGGCATCCTATCTCCGGGGCGTTCCGTGGATCCAGGTCGCCACCACGCTGCTGGCCCAGGTGGACTCCTCGGTGGGCGGCAAGGTGGGCATCAACCTCCGGTCGGGAAAGAACCTCGTCGGCGCCTTTCACCAACCCCGCGCGGTCTTCTGCGACCTCGACACCCTCGCGACGCTTCCGGATCGCGAACTCAAGGCGGGTCTGGCCGAGGTGGTGAAATACGGCGTGATCCAGGACCCCGAGCTGTTCCGCCGGCTGGAGCGCGAGATGGACCGGGTGCTCCAGCGGGATCCCGCGACGCTCGCGGCCATCATCGCCCGCTGCTGCACCCTCAAGGCGTCGGTCGTGACGAAGGACGAATTCGAAACCTCCGGACTCCGGGCCATCCTGAATTTCGGCCACACCCTGGGCCACGGCCTGGAGGCGATTTCCGGGTATCGCGACTTCCTGCATGGCGAGGCGGTCAGCATCGGCATGGTCGCCGCCGCCAGGTTGTCGTCACGGCTCACGAGCTTCCCGGAAAAGGATGTCCACCGGCTCCAGGCCCTCCTCACGCGGATCGGTCTGCCGGTGACGGTCAAGCTGACGCCTCGCAAGCGCGACCAGCTGCTGGATGCCATGCGTCTCGACAAGAAGAACACCGGCGGCGAATTGAAGTTCGTCCTGGCACGGGCCTTGGGGGACGTGGTGGCAGGGCAGCGGGTGCCGGAGGCCGAGATTCAGCAGTTGTTGCAGCAGATGATGGGCGACGCCACGGCGGCGTGACGGCCGGGCCCCGGGGGGCGGGGTCAGCGCGCCAGCGCCGGAGCGCCGGCAGGTCGGGGCGCCGGCAGGTCGGTCGGACCGCCACCCCGCAGGGCTCGCCCGCTGCGCCAGTAGTCGAGCGGGAGCATGCCCAGCCCGATGATCGCCAGCTGGCTCAGCACGAAGGCGCCCAGCCACAGGAAGGCCCCGCTCATGAAGCCATAGGCGTGCAGCCCGATGCCCAGCATGTTCGTCCCAAACCACGACCAGCTGGTGACGATGTTGCCGCCGACGGTCAGGGTCATCAGTCCGCGGTCGCGGACCAGCCCCCCCCAGCGCGCATGCAGGAGCAGGGCATTCCACAGGACGATGATCAGTGCGCCGTTTTCCTTCGGGTCCCAGCCCCAGAAGCGTCCCCAGCTCTGGTCGGCCCAGATGCCACCCAGAATGGTCCCGATGAAACTGAACAGCGTGGCGAAGCAGATGATGCCGTAAACCATGCGCGACAGGGCCCGCCCGGTGGCCGCGTCCAGACCGCGCGTGAACACGCCGCGAAGGATGTACACGATGGCCAGGAACCCGGCGACGTAGGTGCTCGCGTAGCCGAGGGTCACGATGACCACGTGGGTCGCGAGCCAGAAATTGGTGTCCAGCACGGCCTGCAGCATCACCATCGTGTCCCCGCCCAGCGCCAGGTTGTGCGCAATGATCAGCGTCACGAAGCCCAGCACCGATCCGACCACCAGCCCGATCGCATTCCGCCAGAATCGCTCCAGGACCATCCCGAGCAGCACGGAGCCCCAGCCGATGAAAATGGCTGACGAATAGAGGTTGGTCACCGGAGGACGCCCCTCAAGGACCATGCGGTAGATCAGGCCGACCGTGTGGATGGCGAACGCCAGCCCGACCAGCGCAAAGGCCGTGCGCCGGGACCACTCGGCGAACTGGAACCAGTAGAAGAGCGCAAACAGGAAGGCCGCCACATAGATGACCATCGCGTCGTAGAACGGGGCCATCTGGTTGAAGAAAAATTCCTGTCGTCCCTTGCGCACGTCCGCGGCGAGGTCCGGACCCATGGAACGGTTATAGCCCTCGACGGCGGTGTTGAACCCGGCGGCGTCGCCGGCGCGGAAGGTGTCGCTGATCCGCGCCCAGTGATCCACCGCCGGCGGCAGTGGTTCGCCGCGCACGTGGGCCATCAGGGATTCACCCATCCGGGTCCAGCCGTCACGTCCGCGCTCCGGCGGATGCGGCGGCAGGATGAGCGGTGGTTCCAGTTCGACGGTGGCATTGTACCGGCTCACCAGTCCGAGCAGGCTGTTGAAGGCGTTGGTGTCATAGGGCTGCCCGTTCTGCTGGTTCCGAACCGCCGCCACCCCGGCAGGGATTCCAGCCTTGAAGGTGGCCAGCTCGCCTGCGAAGTCGGTGGTGTCCTGCGGATGCACCATGTTCTTCAGCCTCAGGTAAAGAGTGAGGGCGTTGCGCAGCTTGAGCACGCCGCGGTCGAAGGCATCGCGCTGGGACTCATCGGGCTTGGTCTCCCGGATGCGTCGCGCCTGGTCCTCGATCTCCTTGAAGCCCGGCGCAATCTGGTTCCAGGAGTAGTGCTTCCCGTCCTCCCGCCCGTCCGCGCTCTTGCCGGGGAGGTTCAGCATCGAAATCAAATTCGGATGATCAATGCGAAAGGCCTTGCGATCGTCGGCGGCCTGCGGTTTGAGGCTGACCTCGGCCAGCCACTCAGTGGCCCCCAGGGTGCGGCGTTCGGCCGCATCGCGGAGCGTGTAGCGGTCGCGGATCTGCACCAGGGAGTTCCGCGCAAGGGAGTCCACCGGCTGGTGGCGTCCGCTGAACACCACGGGCAGGCGTCCAAACTCATCCAGCCGGAAGTCACCGGTGGCTGGCGTCCGCATCGTCGAGACAAACCACAGGGCGAAGATGCCGGTGAGGATCCAGGGCAGGCGGCGTTTCATGGCGTGGCGTGGCGGGCAGGGGGAGGGGGCTCAGGCGGTGCGCGGGGTGCGGGGACGGCGCAGGAACTCCACCAGATGAATGCCAAACTGGACCGTCAGCCCAAGGAGCACAAAGACCGTCCCGAAATATGGCGCGAGCCACGAGGGGTTCCGGACCACCTGCAGCACGCTGATGCCGCGGCCGCCCCGGTCGAGCTCTTCGCGGTCCATCTGGTGCTGGTAGAAGGTCAGTCCGGCGTAGCGCAGCGGCTCGTTCATGGAGATCTCGACCTCCCGGCGCTCGCCTGTGGCCGGGCGGTTCAGTTCCACACGGCTCGCGAAGTTTCTTGGAATACCCCGGGGGTCGGTTGCCGTGCGGGTTCCGGGGTACACCTCATGGGTCGTCTTCAGCAGCTTCACGGAGAACGGCTGATAGTAGCGGGTCGGCCGAAGCGCCGCCCGCCAGCCACCGGTTCCTTCGACCGTCTGTTCGTCGAGAACAATGCCCAGCAGCCACGAGCCCATCGGGGTCCCGTTGGTGCCGGTCAACTCCACCACAGCCGCCGGCAGATTCCGCTCGTTCATCGCGCGCGTGGGCGGAAGCGGCTGGAACACCGCCCGTGCACCCACGCCTCGAGTGGCGGCGGGCGGGAGATTGGTGTCCACCATCGGCGCCCGATTTCGCACCCGGGCATTTTCCGAGTAGTCGCGCACCCGGACGACGAAGGGCAGTTCGGGATGCCGGATCTCGCGGCCGCGCTCCAGCATCGAATCTGGAAGGACCACGACCCGGTCCAGTGAGGCATCCTTCCCGGGCGCGAGGAAGACGAGTTCGGTCTTCTGGAAATCCTCCGAGTAACTGCGGGCTTCACCCTCGGCGAAACTCATCCGGCTCTCTCGGGAGAGCATGTCGGTGGCCAGCTGCCCGAGCAGCAGGAGTACCACACCGAGGTGGGTGAGGAAGATCCCCGACTTGCGCCAGGTGGGCTTGAACCGCAGGGCGTGGGCCACCACCAGGTTCGCCAGGAGCAGCACGCCGAGCAGGTAGCCTCCGGGCAGTGGGATCTTGAGCCACTTCCACCCCGGATCGTGCGGGGACCACACCGAAAACCACGAGCGGAAGTACCGATGCTGCGCCAGGTACAATCCATCCTCCGTCTGCGCCAGGGTTCCGAAGAAGGTGACGACAATGGAGAGCGCCAGCAGCCACACGGTGAGCCGGAGGGAGCTCAGCGGCGCGAGCCAGCGCCGCCAGGCCGGCGGGGGCTGGGAGGGGGCCTCAGGCGCCGGACGCGCTGCCTTGGGCCGGGTCGGAGCAGGGGTTGCAGCCGGGGCACTCATGAGTCAATCGGTGGGTCGGACGTCGGCTTCATCGCGGACTTCACGGGTATTTCACCGAGCGGATGAACCCCAGGAAGGCGTCCTTCTGGGAGGCGACCAGCGCCGTGTCGCCCGTCAGCTTGTAAAACCAGGTGCGGTCCGAGCGCGGCACGATGGCCGCGAGCACCCGTGTGCCATCCATGTCGCCCCGGCCCGCCAGGTCCACCACCACCGCCTCGTCGCCCGCCTGCGTGGTGAACGCCACCGCGTCCCGGGCCAGTGCGGCCTCGTCCACGGAGTCCAACTGGAGCTGGCCCCGCCACCGGTTGACGTTGGCCAGCACGCCGCCGGCCCCGGGGCCGAGGGCCACCACCGACAGGTCGCCGGGCGGCCCTCCGGAACCTTCAATGGCGAAGCTCGCCAGTCGCATGGTGGATGCGGGCACGGGCTTCCACGTGGAGGGGACTTCCCACTGGGGGAGACCCGTCACCGGCGGCGGCGCCACCGGGCCTGCCATGCTGCCGGGAGCCGTGGATGCCGTGGCCGGCGCGGGGCCGGTCTGAACCGACTGCAGCCAGGCCAGAAATTTCGGGCGGTTGGCCGCGACGAGCGCCTCCTCGCCGGTGGCCTTGAAGAACACCGTGGTTTCCCCGACCCGCATCATGGCGGCGAGTGTCCGGGCGCGGTGGCCGCCGTCGAGGACCGGGCGATCGCCGACCATTTCGAAAAGCTCTCCGGCCATCGTGCCGATGGTGACCGTCTGGCGTTCGGAGTCCAACTGGTCCTCGGTGAGCGGCCCCAGGCCGACCTGGTCACGCCACCGGTTCACGTTTTCAAGAACCGATCCGGAGCCTCCCGGGAGGGGGATCACCGACACGTCCATGGAACGTCCGTCGCCCGTGGTCACGCCGTAGGAGGCGATCCGCATGCCGCCCGGGGAGGACGGTTTCTCGTCCCAGCCCTCCGGGACCGTCCACGGCACATTCGACGCGGTCTTGGCGGCTGCAGGGGCGCCGGAGTCCGATGTGGTGGGAGGCGCCGCAACATCCCGCGGCGCCTCGTACACCCGGACTTCCTCCCGGGGCCCGCAACCGGCACCCAGGACCAGCAGTCCCAGAAATACCGGTGGAAAACGGCAACTTTGCATCAGGGGTAAGTAGCCACTGCGGCCCTCAGCGGCAAGCAGACCTTCCGGAATCCCGGGCAACGCAGGCGGGGCTGATGCATCGGATTTGGGATCCGAGAATAGAAAGTTCGAACGCTCCCGCCTCGTTTCCCGTCGCCCACGACCACTGCATATCGCGGGCGTTGAACCGCGACTTCGTCTTCGGTCCCACGGAGCGGGCTCACCCTCTGCATCCTCCCCAACCATTTCCACCCCCGGGTCGAGGCCCCGGCACATCCGGCACAGCCGCTGAGCGCCGAGGAAAGCGCTGTCGTGAAGACCCGCCCCATTGCCGGGGCCCCCCTGGGGGCGTGGCATCTTGGGTGGCGACGCATGTCAGGCCGATCTGTCATGTCCCTGAACTCCGATGAACCCAAAGAACTCTCTCTCCATCTTGTCAAGTGCCTCTGTGTGTCCGTGCTTGAAGTCTCGGAAGGGCTGCAGAAATCAAAACGTGCGAGTGCGGCGAACGATCAGCTCAGGCACAGCCCCCGGAAGCGGGCGCGGGCTGCAATAATGACGTTCGAGTTTCTCATAAAGTCTCTACTGCGAGGCGTGGCGGCTGTTGCCTGAAGCGTCTGTTTCGCTGATTTCTTCGCATCCACCTCGACCAACCATAATCAGATTGTCTGGCCTATAAACCTGGTAAGCCTCCTGTCGCTCGGTGCCCCGGATATCGAGAACGTCGTGTGCCATCGTCCGGAGTTCGCGGACGGTGAGGTTCGGGATGTTCTCGTCCACCAGAATGCTCATGAGGTGAGCACGACGTCATCCAGTGGGCTCACTTGGTCCTCGGCCAGCGAAGCAGCGTAGTCGAGGCAGGCGAGAACGTCCTCCCGCGTGATTGACGGATACGCGCTGAGCAGGCTGTCGATGCTGTCGCCGTGCGCAAACATCCGGACGATCTGGTGAACGGGGATGCGCGTACCGCGAATGCAGGCTTGGCCGTGGCAGATTCGCGGGTGAATCGAAATGCGCTCGTTCATCGCATCAAGGTGTCAAAGATCGACGATGCGGGCAAGCGCGTCGATGCCACTGCCGAACGACTCAAGCTCAGC
>JAHCBB010000039.1 GCA_019634635.1 Verrucomicrobiia bacterium | reverse complement strand
CCTCACCCCACCGGTCAGGAGCCCAACCCCATCAGTGCCACACCAATTCTCCCTCCGGTGGGGCGACGCTCCGCGGAGCCGTTCGCTCGTGGAGTCCCCACAGGCCAGACTCCCAGTGGCGCGTACGGTTCGGCGGGAGCCTCACCCCACCGGTCAGGAGCCCAACCCCATCAGTGCCACACCAATTCTCCCTCCGGTGGGGCGACGCTTCGCGGAGCCGTACGCTCGTGGAGTTCCCACAAGCCCAACTCCCGGTGGCGCGTACGGTTCGGCGGGAGCCTCACCCCACCAGGTAAAGGCCTCACCCCACCAATTCGAGGCCCAACCCCATCAGTGCCACACCAATTCTTCCCCCACCGGTGGGGCAACGCGTACGCTCGTGGAGTCCCCACAATCCCAACTCCCGGTGGCGCGTACGGTTCGGCGGAGCCTCACCCCATCCACCCATCCGCCCGTCGCCTTCAGGTCCAGGCTGGGCCGGCAACAAATGGACGGGGAGGAGAGGGACAGGTCACTGGCGGCCCGTTTCCTGGCGGCGGCTTCCCGACGCACCAGGGAGCTGGTTTTTGAGTGGATTCCTCTTGCAGCCCATGGGGCACGCCCGCATGATCGCCGGCCTTTAACGAGCAGTTTTCAAGGCCATTTATGCGACGTCCCAAGGGAATCAAGACCAAGAAATCGGTCGCCAAGCGCTTCAAGATCAGCGCCAAGGGCAAGGTGATGGCCCGGCACTCCGGAACCCGCCACCTGCTGTCGGGCAAGAGCGCCAAGCGCCGCCGCCGCCTGGGTGAGTGGATGGAGCTCAGCCCCCGCGACGTGTACAAGATCAAGGCCTGCCTGCCGTTCTCCCACTGATTTCGGCCGCGCTCTGCGGCATCCGCCTCCTGCCACTTCTGTCCTGATTTTCTCCCATGCGCGTCACCAACGCTCCCGCCTCCCGTAAACGCCGCAAACGCATGCTGACGCTGGCCAAGGGCTACCGGCTCAAGCGCAGCAAGCTCTACCGGTACGCCAGCGATGCCGTGGATCACGGCCTCCAGTACGCCTACCGGGATCGCAAGGCCAAGAAGCGCACATACCGCGCCCTCTGGCAGATCCGCATCAATGCCGCGGCCCGCTCGGCCGGCATCACCTACAGCCGGTTCATCGAGGGGCTGAAGGCCGCTGGCATCACCCTCGACCGCAAGGTGCTCGCCGACCTCGCCGCCACCGATGCCGCCGCGTTCGGCAAGGTCGTCGAGGCCGCACAGGGTGCGCTCAAGACCAAGGCGGCTGCGAAGGCCTGAGTTTCAAGGCGTACCGGGTCTCCTTCCCGAGGCGGCGCGGATGTCCCAAACCGGGCCGTCCGCGCCGCTGCGTTTCCAGGAACCTCGTCCGAAGCCTTCACCCCGCGCCCTCTCCCTTTCATGTCACTGCTGGATCGCATTGATGCGGTGAAACAGGCGGCCATGTCCGAGCTGCAGGGCGCCCGGGAACTTCCGGCGCTGGAGCGGGCCAAGGGTGCCTTCCTCGGAACCGAGGGACAATTCACCCTGCTGTTGAAGGAACTGGGGTCCCTCGCCAAGGACCTGCGCCCCGTCGCCGGAAGGGCATTGAATGCCGCCAAGGCTGAAATCGAGGCCATGCTCGCAGCGCGCCGGTCCGAGCTCGAGATCCGGGCGTCCCTGCCCACGGAACCCACCGACTTCACCCTGCCCGGACGCCACCGCCGGACCGGCGGGCTGCATCCGCTCACGCAGGTGACCCGCGACATCGTGCGGGCCTTTCGCAGGCTGGGTTTTGCCGTGGCCGATGGGCCGGAAATCGAGGACGAGGAGCACTGCTTCGACGCACTCAACACCCCCGCGGATCATCCCGCGCGCGACACGCAGGATACCTTCTTCCTCGACGCCCCGGGGCGGCCGCTCCTGCGCACCCACACGTCGTCGGTGCAGATCCGCGTGATGCGCCACGGGCCGCCGCCGGTGCGGATCGTCGTGCCCGGACGCGTCTACCGGCGGGACAATGCGGATGCGACGCACAACCCGACCTTTCATCAGATTGAGGGGCTCTACGTGGATCGCGGTGTCACCGTGGGGGATCTCAAGGGCACAGTGGAGGCGGTGTTTCGCGAGGTGCTGGGGGGCGACGTGAAGCTGCGGTTTCGTCCGCACTACTTCAGCTACACCGAGCCGTCGCTGGAGATTGATTTTTCGAACGCGTTGGTGCGCAAGCTCGGCAAGGAATGGCTCGAGATCGCCGGTTGCGGGATGGTCCATCCGCAGGTCTTCGAGAATGTGGGCTGGGATCCCGAGGTGTGGAGCGGCTGGGCGTTCGGCTTCGGCATCGAGCGCATTGCCATGCTTCGGTACGGGATCACCGACATCCGGCTGTTCTACGAGAACGACCTCCGGTTCCTCCGGCAGTTCGCGGGCCTTGCGTCATGAAGCTTTCACTGAACTGGCTGCGGCAGTACGTCGCCTTCAACGGCACCCCCGAGGATCTGGCCGGGCGATTGACCTGCCTTGGCCTCGAGGTGGAATCCGTGCAGCGATTCGGGGGTGAATTCGACGGGGTGGTCGTCGCCCAGGTGCTAACCCGCGATCCGCATCCCAATGCGGACAAGCTGTCCATCTGCCGGGTTGCCGACGGCCAGGGGGAACGCCAGATCGTCTGCGGGGCCCGCAACTTCCAGCCCGGAGACAAGGTGCCGCTCATTCTCCCGGGCGCCTCATTGCCGCCCCGGGCGGGTGAACGCGAACCGTTCACCATCAAGGTCGGACGGATCCGCGGCGTGGAATCCCACGGCATGCTCTGCAGCGCGGAGGAGTTGGGCATCCAACCCGAGGACTTCGGCCTGGCGGCTGCGGACGGCCTCCTGATCCTGCGTCCCGACGCCCCGGTGGGCCAGCCGCTTGCCGTGCATCTCGGCCGGTCGGGTGGGGATGTCGTTTTCGATCTGGAGGTCACCCCCAACCGGCCGGACTGGAACAGTGTCATCGGCATCGCCCGTGAGGTGGCTGCGGTCACCGGGGAGCGGCTGCAGATTCCCGACCCGCGGCCCGTCGAAGAAGGGGGGGGCGTGGACGCCTCGGTCGCGGTGCGGATCGAGGCGCCGGACCTTTGCCCCCGATACACCGCCCGGGTCCTGCGCGGGGTGCGGGTGGGTCCAAGTCCGGACTGGCTGCGGACCGCTCTGGAGCGCTCCGGCCTTCGCAGCGTGAACAATCTCGTGGACGTCACGAATTTCGTGATGCTCGAAACGGGGCAGCCGTTGCACGCCTTTGACCTGCGGCAGGTGGCGGCCGGACCGGACGGGCGACCCGCGATCGTCGTGAGGCGCGCCGGCGAGGGCGAGCGATTCGCCACCCTGGACGGCGGCGTCCATGAGCTGACTCCGGCGCACCTGCTGATCGCCGATTCCGAAAAGGGCATTGCCCTGGCCGGGGTGATGGGCGGCCAAAACTCGGAAATCACGGCGTCCACGACCGACGTGCTGCTGGAGTCGGCGACCTTCGCGCCTGCAGGGATCCGCCGCACCAGCAAGGCATTGGGTCTGCGCACCGATGCCAGTCACCGGTTCGAGCGGGGTGCCGACATTGGCGCTTGCGAGGCTGCCAGCCGCCGGTGTGCCGCACTCATCCTGGAGACCGCGGGCGGCGTCCTGGAGGCGGGTGTGGTGGATGTCCAGCCGGATGCCGTGCCGAACCGCACGATCCCGCTGCGTCCCCGGCGCACCGACGCCCTGCTCGGGGTCTCAATTCCCGCGGAGGAACAGGCGGGATATCTGACGCGCCTCGGCTTGGAACCGGTGACTTCGGAGCTGGCAACCGTGGAGGGCGCCCTGGAGTTCCGGATTCCCACCTGGCGCGTGGACCTCAAGCGCGAGGCTGATCTCATTGAGGAGGTTGCGCGGCTCTACGGTGTGGATCGCATCCCGGCGACCCCCCCGCGCGGTGCGGTCGGGACGCATCCCTTCGACGCGGTCCATGACCGCATGGCGGGCGTCCGGACAACACTGGCGTCCCTGGGGCTGCTGGAGGCGCAGGGACAGACCCTTGTTTCCGAGGCATCCGCCTTGTGGATGACTCCCGACATCGTCCGACTCGCCAATCCATTGAGTTCGGACATGAACGTCCTGCGTCCCTCCCTGCTTCCGGGGCTGCTGGACGTTCTCCGGGTCAACCTGAGCCGCCGGAATCCGGACGTGCAGGTGTACGAACTGGGGCGTGTCTTCACCGGCGGGGCCCCGGCGCCCCGGGAGGGGTGGCGACTGGCCCTTGCGATGACCGGGGCGCGGGACCCGGGATTCTGGAGTGGCGCCGACCGCGGGGCCCGCTGCGACCTGTATGATGCCAAAGGGGTGGTGGAGGCGCTTCTGGAGTCGCTTGGGGTGCGCGGGGTGACGTGGGCCGCCGACGCCGCCGGGTCTCCGTTCTGGTTGGAGTCCGCCACGATGTCGCTGGGCGGACGCCGCTTCGTGGGGCGCCTGGGCCGGTTGCAGCCCGCGGTGGCACGGGACCATGGACTTCGCGACGCGGTGTTCCTTGCCGAGCTGGATCTGGACCTGCTGCTGTCGCGGCGGCAGGAGCCCGCGTCCTTCAAGCCGCTGCCCCAGTTTCCGGCCGTCGAGCGCGATCTTGCGATTCTTGTCCCGGAAAGCGTCACTCATGACGCCGTGCTGGAGGTGGTTCGCGCGCTGCGCCCGGCCCACCTGGAAAGCGTGGCGCTGTTCGATGTGTTTCGCGGACGTCACGTGCCCGAAGGATCCAAGAGCCTCGCCTATGCCTTCACGTACCGGGCGGCCGATCGCACGCTGAAGGACGAGGAGGTTCAGGCGGTCCAGAGCGCGTTGGTGATGGCGCTCAAGGATCGCCTCGGCGCCACGGTGCGCGAATGACGGCGGGTTGCACCGGGCGCGCTATAGCGGCTTCTCGAAGATCCGGTAGGTCTTGTGCCGGCGTCCCCCGAAGCGGGCGATGAGCCGTTGGACCGCCGTGTTGTCCTCCAGCGTCCAGGAGGCCTCGCAGGTCGCGAAGTGCCGCCGTCGGCAGGCCTCCAGCGTTTTCGCCAGCATCGCGGATTCGATCCCGCGCCCTTGAAACTCATGGCGAACCCCAAGGGCCACCATGCGGATGGCATCGGGCTGCCGCCAGCCGAGCAGATCGGGCAGCACCAGGGGCAACCGGACGGACAGGAGCCGCCCGCGCAAGCGCCGGAGCACCTGGTTGAAGTCGGGCAAGGCGAGCAGGAAGCCTGCGGGCTCCCCGCGAACCTCCGCCACCCAGACCAGCCCGGGGACCAGCAGCGGGGCGAGACGTTCCACCAGGAAGTCAATCTCCGCGGGAGTCAGTGGCACGGCGCCCCAGTTCTTTTCCCAGGCGAGGTTGTACACCGTCCGGATCTTTGGCACCTCGATGCCCAGGGTGCGGCGCTCCAGGGCGCGAAGCGTGACGTCCGGTTCGCGGCGCGCGAACTTCTGGAGAAACCGGGACAACACCGCCGCCGGGGCATCGGCCACCCGCATCTGGAACGCCAGCAGATCCTTGATCTTCGCGAATCCCGAGGCCGCCAGAAGGTGTGCGTGATGCGGCGGGTTGTGGGGCATCATGATTGCCGGCGGGGTGTCGAACCCCTCCACCAGCAGCCCGCACTCATCGTTGATGGAGGGATTCATCGGGCCGCGGAGGCGGTCGAGGCCGCGGTGTCGTGCCCAGTCCGCCGCCGCATTGAACAGGGCGCCGGAAACGGCGGGGTCCTCCACCGATTCGAAGAATCCGAAGAAGGCCGTGCGCTCCCCGTGGATCGAGTTGTGGGTGCGGTCCTCGATGACGGCGAGACGTCCGACGTCGCCCGCCGGGCCCGTCGCGACGAACAGTTCCATGGCGGCGTGTTTGTGGAACGGGTTTCCGGGACCGAGAACCCGGTGTTGTTCCGACTCCAGCGGTGCGACCCAGAGGGGATCGTTGAGGCGCAGCCGCGAAGCCACGTGCAGGAACCGGCGGCGGTCCGGGTTGCGGGCGGTGTCGAGTCTCTGCACCCCTGTTGGTTGCGGCGCCGTCAAGTGACCGTCACGCTGACGTAACAGTCCAGCCATGGCGAGCCGGGACCCAGCGACTTCCGGCTCGCCAAGCGTCAGGCCCCGTGGTTCAAACGTGGCGGCGGGCACCGGTAGCTCAATTGGATAGAGCTTCTGACTTCGGATCAGAAGGTTGCAGGTTCGAGTCCTGCCCGGTGCACCAGCTTGATCAGTTCCACGGGAATTCCCGCCGCCCGGGCAACAGTCACAACGATCTGCCTGGGGGGACGGTTCGTCATCGCGTCCGGATCCGGCTGCCGGCCATCGGGGGCCGGTGGTGCGGGGCGTACACGAAGTGGCCCGCGGCGATGCCCGCCGCTGCCGCGATCAGGAGCCTGGTGAAGTGCAGGAATGCCGTGGCTTCCGGGCAGACGCAATGAGCGTGGTTGCTTCGATCCCATTCTCGGGAATACCTTCGCTTCATGAAGAACCAGTTCACCGCCTATGTGCAGCGCGAAGGCGAGTGGTTTATCGCAACCTGTCCGGAAGTGCCCGAGGCCAACGGCCAGGGCCATTCCAAGCAGGAATGTCTGCAGAGCCTGGCAGCCGCCATTGAGCTGGTTTTCGAAGAGCGGCGTGCCTCGGCTCTCAGCGAGCTCAAGTCGGATGCCGAGGAGGTTCTGGTCGCAGTTGGATGAATCGTCGAGAGCTGATCCGGCACATTGAGGCCTACGGCTGCCGTCTCAAACGTGAAGGTGGGGAACATTCTTTATTTCACAATCCCGGCACGGGTGCAATGCAGGCGATTCCGCGCCACAGCGGTATTCCTGACATTCTCTGTCGGAAGATTTGCCGACGTTTGTCGGTGCCGGATCTCAAGCGACGCTAGCCCGGTTTGCCGCATAGCGCTTGCTTGGCCAATCTTGGCGCGTCACCAAAAATTCAGCGCGCGGTCGAAGGCCTCCTTTGGCCCACTTGGGATGCTGGCGCGGCGGCAGGTCCTTGGGAGCTAACGTGGCGACGGGGCCAGCGCCAGACGTCTGACTCGCAAGATGGGGATCTCATCGCGGTACTCGAGGGTCCCGTCTGCGGTGACGATCCGGGCGGCCCATTGCGGGTCGAATTTTAGCGGCGCCCCCGTGTCGCTGGTGAGCAGCACCACGGTCCCATTTCCCCCGCCATCCCGGACCAGGAGGCCCGGCGGCACGCCACCGCTGAGGCAACGAACCGCACAGGCGCGATGGACCTTGCCCGTGGCCGGTCGCATCACGCCATGCCAGCATTTCGTGTCCACCAGTTCCCCCGACAGCACCGCCTCCCCGATCACCCTGGGTCGCGCCTCCGTTTCCCCGACGGGGCGGCGACCCAGGGCCTCAAAGGAGGACGGCCGATTGAGTTCGATCATCACTGCCCTCCGCCTCCGGATCAGCGAGCCCTGGAAGCGCACCCGTTCGCCGTCGTGGCCGCGGGCGCAGGCGGGCAGGCCATGCTTGCCGGCCCCGACGAGGAGGTAGTTCGTGACCCCACCCGCCGGCGAAACCGTGCGCAGCATCGGAAGCGGCATTTCGTGGAGGACTCCTTCAAAGGTGCGGGTGATTCCATACTCAAACGTCCCCGAATCGGCTGGCGTTTGCCGCGCAGCAGTCAGGGCCGTCGCCAGCGCCGTCAGCAGGCCGACCGCGAGCACCGCGACCCGGGTGTGCCGCGCCAATCCGGACGGCCCCCTCGATTTGTAACCGATGTAAAACTCTTCGTTCATGTCATCGGGACGGGCGCTCCGGGACATCGCGTCCGCAGCGGGTTCGGCTGGCGCTTTACCCAGACCTCGCCGTTCACGATCTTCGTGTCGTAGGTCGCCAGCAATTCCTGGAACGGCGGCGGACTGCAGCCGTCGTCGGGCCGGTAGTTCCACCCGTGCCACGGACAGGTGATGCAGCCGTCCACGATCCGTCCCTCGCCCACGGGACCGCCCTGGTGGCGGCAGACGTTGGAGGTTGCGAAGATTCGACCCTGGTGACGAAACAGTGCGATCCTTCCGCCGCCGGCGCCGGGCACCACCCGGCCACGGCCTTCGCCGACTCCGTCCGCGGGGCCGGCCGCGAGAAAGCCTTCACGTTCCGCTGCACCTGCCGCCCGGTCTCTTCGCGCCTCCTGCCGCGCCGCGGCAAGATGGAGTCCGGCGACGACCCCGAAACCCAACGCCAGGAGTGCCGGGTACAGCAGATGCCGCTCCGACTGCAGCGCGCCGAGCGCGATGTGAACCAGCAACAGGCCGTACGCCAGGTACACGCCAAGATGCAGGGTCTTCCAGAACGACGCTCCAAGCTGGCGCAGCCAGAAGTCATGACTCGTTGCCGCCAGCAGAAACAGGATCGCGAGCGCCGCCACCCCGAACGGCTCGAAGGGAGCGTGCGGAACATTCACGTGGCCGCCGGCGAGCACCCGATAGTCCTGCGAGTAGGCGGTGAAGACGCTCTCCAGCGGATGTGCGTCTCCGAGCGCATGAAACTGGAAGACCGAAAACACCCCGTGCACGAGGGCGAGCAGGAACATCGTCACGCCCAGGTGCCGGCGATTGTAGAGCAGCGGCAGGAAGCGGGGATCAAGCCGGGCCAGCGGTCCGACGCACAGGAGGACATGCAGCAGCAGCAGCGCGGCGACGGCGGTGCCACGGATGATCAGCGTCTCGGCCGTGAAGTTCGGCGAAACCCACAGCGACACGCCGACAAAAGTCGCCAGCAAGAGGGCCAGCAGCCCGACCAGCGTCAGGTCGTAGATCCGCTTCTGCCGGTTCCAATCAATGGCGCGGTATGCGAGGGACATGCGGGGAGTTTCGGGGGACGGGCATGGTGTTCAGGGGAGCCCGCGCGGCGTGCGGAGGGTTTGCAGTTCCGGCTCCGGACCGGGAATCTGCAAGCCGGGGACCTCCCGGGGCCGCCACCACAACGCTGCCGCCAGGATCACCGGTACCCACACCACCAGGAGGCGCCACGCGAGCCGGTGCGAGGCGCGCAGCGATTGAGGCGCCACCGGCCCCTCGGATTCGCCGGGGAAAGCCTCCGCCCGCCCAAGCCTCCACCAGCGCAGCGCCAGCAGCGGCCAAAGCGCGATCACTCCGGGGGTGATGAGCATCTTGAAACCCGCGCCCGCGCCCGCTGCGGCCGGGTCCATCCGGCGCAGGCCGAAACCCTGAAACGCGACCGCAAACAGGGCACCCGATGCAAGGTACACCCCGGCCACCGCGAGGAGAAACTCGACGACCGCGGTCATTTGCCCCTCTTTTCAACGAGCTTCGGCCAGTGGGCGTCAGCCTTCTTGAGGTTCCCCGCGGCATCCTTGGTGAAGTCATCGCGGACGCCGGGGCTGTACTGCAGCAGCAGGCGGCCATCCACGATCTGGGTCGCGGTGACATCAATCTCCACCAGTCTGCCCCTCGAAACTCCGAACGCGCAGAAGCCGCCGAACTGCGGTTCATACCTGGCGGGATCCGCGTCGAACGCCGCCTTGTTCTTTGCGGAATGGAATCGGTACTTCGCGCCGCGAAACTCGCTCGTGAACCCGGGACTGCCCTTGACCGGCGCCTTCACCGTGAAAAACGCCACGGGATCGTAGCCCTGGATGGCCACGCCGTCCTTGTCCAGGTTGAGCAGGGATTTGTCCGCCGCGGAAACCACGGCAGCAGCGGCGAACGCCGCCAGCGCGAGGAGGAACGCACGTCCTTTCATTCGCGGTTGAGTGGGACGGCACGGAGATTCCTTACGCGCGAGCCGCCGGGACTTCCTGCACGCCAGATGAGGCCCGTGACACCCAGCACGAGCAATGCAAGCGCGAGACCCTGCTGGGCGGACAGGCCCAGCCACCGCTCCGGCCGGCCGTCGGCCCGCAGCGGGTCCATCAGCACGCGCAGCAATCCATACACGACGAGGTACCCGGCGAACGCGGTGCCCGGAAGCAGGCGACCCGCTTCCACGCGGTCGAGCACCAGGCGCCCCCATCCCGCCATCGCCACCAATCCGGCCGCCTCGTAGAGCTGCACCGGATGCGGCGGGTGTCCCCCGCAGCAGCCCTGAAAGAAGCAGCCGACCCGCCCCAATGCATGTCCCAGCGGCAACGCCACGGCGAAGTAGTCGGAGCCGCGGAAGAAATCCAACCGGCGTACGGCGGCGAACGCGGCCCCCGCCAGAATCGCTCCGGCCAGACCGCCAAAAAAGACGAATCCGGTGCCGAAGTCGGCCCAGAAGCGCAGTTCACCCCGGGCATAGTGATGCCAGCCCAGGATCACGAACAGCCCCTTGGCCCCCGCGATGCCGCCCAGCAGCAACGTCCACATGGCCGCCCAGAACTCGTTGTCGGTGACGCCCAGCCCGGCCCGGTGCCTCCGCAGCCAGAGGATGGCGACGAGCCCGCCCAGTGCCGCAAAAAAACCGTATGGCGTCATGCGGTCTCCCCAACCGGGGTTGCACCCCGGTAGTAGGCCTCTCGAATGCCGAGCGCGTTGACCGCGCACATGGGCTGGAGCACGCCGTCAACGGGCACGCGAAAGGCACAGACGGCCAGCCGTTCCCTGCCGAGTGGGGTCTCCGTTTCCCCGGCATTCATGAAGTGATGGCTGACGAGGCAGAAGTACCGCGGGCGCAGACTGCTGGTGCGCCACCAGACACGAACGAGGTGCGGCAACGCGCGGCCCAGCAGGAAGCCGCCGTGGCGCCGGGCCAATCTCCCGCCCCGAACCATGGCGTCGCGCTGTCCGTCCAGCCGGAACGACTCGCCTCCGAGGCGATCCAATCCTTCTCGGAGCACCGCCAACTCGGCCGGACGATCCCGCCGGTACAGCGGTTCGAACCGCACCGCGTCGCCCTGTCCAGCGGCCAGCCCCTGGACGAAGCGGCTGCAGGCGGGATGGCCCAGGGACCCGTCGCCCACGCCCACGTCGGGATTTCCGGTGCCTTCGACGATGCGCGCCCACAACGCGTCCGCTGTCACGCCCCGCAGTGCCACCTCGGTCCGCCCCACGGAGGCCAGCGGCTGAAAGCTCACCATCTTGAACGCGTCGGCATTTGCGAGGAACCAGCGCACGATCCCCGGCACTCCGGCGAGGTTTTCCCGGGTTACGGTCACAGTGGACGCCACCTCAAGTCGCCGTCCGGTCCGGCGCCGCGCTCCGCGGATTAATCCGGCGAACTCCGTCCGCAGGCCATCCAGCTCCGACTCCATGCGGGCCCCCGCGTAGCCGTCCCGGCGGCCCCGCATGGTGGTGTCCACATGCAGGCTCAACTCGGTGAGTCCCGCCTCGGTCATGAAGCGCTCCAGCAGGCCGGGGCGGCGGCGGAAGGTCTCGCCATGGGACATCAGCATCGGCACCAGCCCGATGGACCGCGCGTACCGGATGAGCTCGATGACTTCGGCCTCGGCCCGCAGCGAGACTTCGCCGTCGGTGAGCTGCACGTTCCCCGCCGGCCCCAGCCACGCGCGCAGCTGCCGCAACTGGTCCTTCAACGCCGTGAGCGGGCTGGGACGGGCCCGATTGGCGTCGGCACCCAGATAACAACCGCGGCACGAGAAGTCACAACGCGGCATGGCGCCAATGGTGGCTCCGCATCCGACGTAGTGCCGGCCCATGAATTGGGTCGGTGTTTGCAGGGACGCCGGCAGTTGTGCCCAGGCCGTCGCCAACGCCATGCGCGCCTCTGCGGCCTGGTGGGCGATGGTCATGTCAGGGGGTTGCGGTCGGAGCCACCGACGACGGCGGCGGATTGGTCCGGAGTGCCGGCAAATTCGGATCGGGCTTGGACGAAGGAGAGAAACACGCGCTGCCGGCGGCCAGTACGGCCGCCAGGGCGAACAGCATTGCAAAGGTCTTTTTCATGGAGGTGAAGCGTTCTGATTTGTGATGCAAGGCGCCGATGACCCGCCCATGAGCGGTCGTTGCATCCGCCGAAAACTTACAGGCAGGGTCGGCAACCTTGGGTTGTAAGGGATGGCGGATTGCTCCGACCCACCGATTGAAGGGGCCCCGGCGTCGTCCCGGCCCGATCGCGAATCTGAATCATGCACCAAAAGCGCCACGATGAGGGGGCGTCGGCCCGCCTGCGGGCGGCCCTGCTGCCGAACTGTCGCGAGATGTGCCGGCATTCCTCAGGGGCTTTGGATGGGTGCCTGCCCTGGTGGCAGCGGCCGGGCATGTTCCTGCACCTCCTCTTTTGCCGGCTTTGCCGGCGTTACCGGGCCCAGATCCTCTGGCTGCACCGCGCGGTTCGTCGCAGGCGGGGCGCGGAGATTCCAGGGATCCGGTTGTCCGGGGCTGCGCGGTCCCGACTGATTCAATCGCTGCGCGCGCCCATTTGCCGAACCGCCCCAAGCGGTCCGGAAGCCGGAAATGACCACCCGCCGCCTCGATCATGACGAGTACTGCTGACAATCCAGCCGGCCCGGCCCAGCCTTCGGCAGGTTCGATGAAGCCCCCGCCCGCATTGGATCCCGAACGTTGGGTGGATGAGCACGGGGACTGCCTGTATCACTACGCCCTTTCGCGTCTGCGCGACCCCGTGTTGGCCGAGGATTTCGTGCAGGACGCGCTGCTGGCCGCCCTGAAATCGCATCACCGCTTTGAGGGCCGTTCGTCGGAGCGCAGCTGGCTGACGGGCATCTTGAAGCACAAGATCCTCGACCACTTCCGCAAAGTGGGCCGCGAAACGGTGTTCACGGACCTGGAATTCTACGGAGACGAGGAAGCCAGGACGTTCGAGAATGCCGCCTTTCCCGACCACTGGAATGCGGCCGCTGCGCCGACCGAGTGGAACGGGGCCGGAGCGGCGCTCGACCAGGAGGCGTTTTGGAGGGTTTTTCAGCGGTGCAGCGGCAAGCTGCCCGATCGCGTGGCGCGCGTGTTCCTGCTGCGCGAGGTGGACGACGTGCCGGGCGACGAAATCTGTGCGTCATTGAACATCACGCCCAACAATCTCTGGGTCATGCTCCACCGTGCGCGGATGGCGTTGCGACGGTGTCTGGAAGTGAACTGGTTTGGCGCCCAACCCCCGGAGCCCGACGCGTCATGAACGGTCCCGTGAAATGGCTCCGTTGGCGCGGGATCCTCCTGCTGGCGGCGCTCACCCCGGCGTGCCGGCGGATCGTTCAGCTCGCATCGCTTGCCTGTGAGCGGCCGCTGACGCCCTGGACGCGGCTCCGGCTGCGCGTCCACCTGCGGATCTGCAGCGGATGCGAACGCTACCTGCGGCAGCTCGATTTCCTCCGTGCAGCGGCGGCGTCGTCGGTGGACCGGTTGCCGTCCTCTGGTCGGGGACTCCCTCCCGAGGCGAAGATCCGGATCAAAGGGCGTCTGCGCTGCGAATGGGCCGGATGACCTGGTCCTCCCGGGGGTTGCTTCGAGGCGTCAACCTCCTGACGACTGCTGTGTAAGCGATCGGCCTGCGGTGCGACCCAACCGCGTGACGAGGACCCTTCCCGCCGCCTCTGGGACGTTGATTCCGCTCCTTCATCGCCCGTCGCGGGTCGTTTCCAGAGCGGCCGGGCATCCGCCGGAGCCTGCCGACGGTTCCCCGGTTCGAACCGCCCATTCCCGTCGCGTGCTTGCCGCCTCGATGGACATTCTGCACCAGGGCGATGGGCTGCTGGAGGCGCTGAGCCCCGAAGTCTACGCGACCAGGGTGCCTGTCGCGTTCAACGCCTCCATCGGCGGACACTACCGACACTGCCTCGACCACTTCGCCAGCCTGCTCGACGGAATGGGGTGCGCGAGAGTGGACTACGGCCACCGCGGGCGGGATCCGCGGTTGGAGCGGGAACCGGAGATCGCCCGTCGTGTGACGCGACAGCTGCTGCGTCGCCTTGAAGGGCTGTCGCCCGGGGCTCTGGACGCCCCGGTTTCGACCCGGTGCGAGGTCAGCTACACGCACGGCGACGCGCCGGTCACGCAGTCCACTTTGGGCCGGGAGCTCGTGTACACCATCGCCCACGGCATTCACCACTACGCCCTGATCGCCGTCATTGCCCGGCTCCTGAATGCGGCGCTGCCGGCGCACTTCGGGGTTGCGCCCTCCACGGTCGCGCACGGGCAAACCTTGGCCCGCCCCTGATCCCGGCGCCCATGTCCCTGGTGCTCCTTTTCGGGCTTGTCCGGCTGTCTGGCGCGCCGATCGGCGGCTGGCTGCTGCCCGTCCTCGTGGCGGTCGTGCTCGTGGGACTGCGCCACGTTTGCCGGCGGCCCTGGTGCGAAATGATCCGCCGATGGGGCCCCCGCTTTGGCCGCTGGCGGCGTTGGGAGTTCTGGCCGGCGTGGCTGTTTTACCTGCCTGTCGTCGCCCGTTATGCCCAGCTCGCGCTGCGTTACCGGGGGATCACGCTGCCGAGTGCCGCGAATCCGGGCATCGCAACCGGCGGTCTCGTGGGCGAATCCAAGTTTGCCACGTTGCGGGAACTTTCGCGGACCAGCCCCGAGTTCACCGCCGAAGCGTGGCTCCTCCCCGCATTCCCCGACGAGAGGAACGCGGGCAACCGGATGGCGCTTCGCCTGGAAATGTTGCGCAGCCTGTGTGCCAGGAATGCCATCTCCTTCCCATTCATTCTCAAGCCCGACGTGGGCCAGCGCGGTGCGGGCGTGAAACTGATCCGCGGGTTCGCCGGGGCGGAGGACTATCTGAGCCGGACCGACGCTGCGCTCGTGGTGCAGCGCTACGCCCCCGGGCCCCTCGAACTGGGCGTCTTCTACTACCGGTTTCCACAGGAGCCGCACGGCCGGATTTTTTCGGTCACGGAGAAAGTCTTTCCATCGCTCACCGGCGACGGCCACCAAACGATCGAGGAGCTGATCCATGCCGATCCGCGCGCCCGGTTCGTTGCGGAGCGCTATCTCACGCGCTTCGCCACCCGGCGCGACGACGTGTTGGCGAAGGGCGAAGCGCTGCGGCTGGTCGAGGCCGGAAATCATGCCCAGGGCTGCATCTTCCGGGACGGTGCCCATCTGCTGACGCCCGGACTTGCCGACCGGCTCGACAGCATCTCACGAGGCGTGCCCGGATTTTTCATCGGCCGCTACGATCTGCGCTACGCCTCAGAGACGGATCTGAGCGCCGGCCGAAACTTCCAGATCATTGAACTCAACGGTGCCGCCGCCGAGGCGACCAGCATCTACGACTCCCGGAGTCCGCTCCATGGGGCCTACCGGACGCTGTTCCAGCAGTGGGAGCTGGTCTTCGCCATTGGTGCCGCCAACCGGGACCGGGGTGCCCGCAGCAACACGGTCATGGAACTTTGGCGCGCCTGGCGCGACACGACCCGGCTGACGGCCAGCTATCCGCTCGCGGACTGACGTCCGCGGCATCACCGAACCGCGGCGCGACCACTGTTCTCCATGTGTTCCGTCACCTTCTGGCCCAAGGGCCGCAACTACCGTCTCGCCATGAACCGCGACGAACTGCGGTCGCGCGTTGCCGCCCTTCCTCCCTCGGTCCACGAGGTCTACGGACGCCGCGTCCTTCACCCCCGGGAACCCGGCGGCGGCACGTGGATCAACCTGAACGATGCCGGCATCACTCTGGCCCTGGTGAATGGGTATGCCGAAACTGCCCGCGCGCCGGCGCCAGTGGCCTCCCGGGGCGGCGTGGTGTTGGCTGCCCGGACCGCCGATCAGCCAGACCAGGTCACCGTCCTGGTGGGAGCGCTGCCGCTGGCCCAGATGAATCCGTTCCGCCTCATCGGCATTTTTCCGGGGACCGGGACCGTTCATGAGTGGCGTTGGAACCGGGTGGCGTTGACGGCGAGGTCCCACCCGTGGGCGCCCCGGCAGTGGATTTCCTCGGGCTTCGACGAAGCCGGGGCGCGTCGCGCTCGGAGCGGCGTCTTTCAGAGGTGCCGGGAGGCCGCGGATGCCGGCAGTGAAGCTTGGTTGCACCGCCTGCACGCTTCGCATGAGCCGATGCGCGGGCCGTACTCCACCTGCATGCACCGGGCCGACGCAGCAACGGTGAGCTATACCGAAATCGAGTCCTTCCACGGCCGGCAAGTCATGCGATACCGGTCCGGGAGCCCCTGCGGTTGCGGCATGCTGATTTCCACCGATCTCACCCAGGCTGCGAACTCAGGCTGGAGGCGCTGACCCCGGTTTCGCATCCTCCGGACATGTTCGCGAAGGGACAAAAGGTGGTCTGCGTCAATGACGAGTTTCCCCCGCTGGCGGCGCTCTTTTTCAAGGCGCTTCCGGTGAAGGATGCGGTGTACACCGTGCGTGCAACCTACATCGGACGCGGCAATTACACGCGTGCGGAGAGCGGGCGGAAGGACGGGGAGATCGGCGTCCTGCTCGAGGAAATCATCAACCCTCGCGACCCGGCATTGAAATCGGGCCTGAACGGGGAGTTGGGCTTCAATTCCGAACGGTTTGCACCGCTGCAGAGCGACGTGGAGGATGCCGAATTCGCGGCGGAAAAGGAGGATGTGGTGCTGCTCCCGGCGTAAACGGCCCGGTGGCGTGGTCGGCGTTTTGGGCGTTGTGGGCGTCTCATGTTGCCCGGACGGAAGGGCTTGGGACGGTGCCCGCACCAAGGCGAAGGGGGTGGGGCAGCGGGCGTCCCGCCGGTTTCAATTCTCCCAGAGGCGGGACGCCCTTGGGTGGCAGCGAAGGCCGCCGGTTTACAGGGAGTCCGCGCCTTGGGACGCCGGAAGTCCTCCCGTTGTTCAATGGCGGCCCAGGCGAGGCGGAGGGGTCCCGCGCATTCCCCGGTCACCGGGTGATGCCGCGTTCGCTGGAGCGCAGGAACCGGATCAGGTGGCGGAGTTCCGGGGAGTCGGGCAGCTCGGACTCCAGCCGTGTCAGGGCATTCGGAAGGGCCAGCCCGTCGCGAAAGACGATCCGGTGGGCCTGACCGAGGGTGCGGATGACCTCCGGCGGGACGCCGGCCCGTTCGAGCCCGACGGTGTTGGCCTTAACGGTGACTGCCGGATCACCGGAAACAAGCATGAACGGGACGACATCCTGCCGCACGGGTGTGCAGGCGGCGACCATGGCCAGACGACCGATGCGGCAGAACTGGTGGATGGCCGACATGCCGGCGAGAATCGCATGGTCCTCCACGGTGACGTGCCCGGCCATCTGCGCGAGGTTCGACATCACGATGTGATTGCCGAGCCGGCAGTCGTGCGCCACGTGCGTGTAGGCGAGCAGATGATTGTGGGACCCGAGGGTCGTCACCCCGCCATCCGCGGTGGCCGCATGCACGGTGACGTATTCCCGAAAGGTGTTGTCGTCGCCGATCTCGACCCGGGTCAGCCCCCCGCGCCACTTCAGATCCTGGCTGCGAGCCCCCAGGCACGCGAAAGGATAGACCTCGTTGCGGGCGCCCAGGACGGTATGCCCGTCAATCACCACGTGGGCGTGCAGCCGGCAGTCCGGACCCAGCCGGACGTGCGCGCCCACGATGCAGTACGGGCCGATCTCGCATCCGTCCCCGATCTCCGCCCCGGGATGGAGGATGGCGGTGGAGTGGTGAGTCGTGGCCATGCTCAGCGGTCCACCAGCATGAACGTGACCTCCGCCTCGCTGACCGTCTCGCCGTTGACCGTGCAGACCCCCTTGGCCTTGCAGATCCGACCCCGTGTCTTGGTCAGCTCCACATTGATCACCAGGGAGTCCCCGGGACGGACCGGCTTGCGCCATTTGACGTCCTCGGCCGACATGAAGTAGGCCAGCTTCCCGAGGTTGTCCGCCTGCCGCATGAGGAGGATGCCCGCGACCTGCGCGATGGCCTCCAGTTGGAGGACCCCGGGCATGATGGGGTGTCCGGGGAAGTGTCCCGAAAAATACGGCTCGCCCATCGTCACCTGCTTGAGGCCGGTGATCTGGTTGCCGGCAATGCGCGTCACCCGGTCCACCATCAGGAACGGTGGCCGGTGCGGCAGCATTTTCATGACCTGGTCAATGTCGAGGACGGCGCCGTCGCGCACGACGGTTTCGGTGGAGTCGGGAGTGGTCACGGCGGCAGAAGCGGGGCCCCGGGATTCGGTCCGTGAGGCGCGGGGCCGGGCCTCGGGAGGCGGCGGGGCAAAGGATTGGGCGGCCTCGAGCGGCTTGCGGGCCTGGGCGAGAATGGCCCGGGCCAGCTCGGTGTTCGCCTGGTGGCTGGGTCGGACCGCCAGGATGTGGGCGTGCAGCGGACGTCCGATCAGCGCCAGATCCCCCACCAGATCCAGCATCTTGTGGCGCACGAACTCCTCCGGATAGCGCAGCGGCTCGTTGGTCAGCACCGCATCATCGCGGACGATGATGGCGTTCTCGAGGCTGGCGCCGCGGATCAGCCCGTTCCGGTACAGGTGCTCGATCTCGTCGAGAAATCCGAACGTGCGGGCATGGCTCAATTCGCGTTCCCAGCTCTCCGGGGTCACCTCCAGCGAGTAGAACTGGGTGAACCGCCCGCCCTTGTCCACGCTGGTGCAGGTGAGCTTCAGCCCCGGATGTGGAAAGGCGGCCATCTGCGCGGCTCCGACCTGCACCTCGACCGGGGCCGTGAGGCGGAGGGGTTCAATGGGGTCCGGTTGCACCTCCAGCCCGACGTCACGAAGCATCCGTGCAAACTCCCGCGAACTGCCGTCACCGATCGGCGGCTCGTTGGCATCCAGGTCAATCACCGCGTTGGTGACCCCCGCCCCCGCAAGCGCGGCCAGAACATGCTCAACGGTGTGGATGCGCACCGCACCACGTCCAAGGGTCGTGGACCGTTGAGTGTCAACGACCAGTTCCGTGCGGGCATCGAGCTCGGGACGGTCTTCCAGGTCCACCCTTCGGAACCGCAGTCCTGTGTTGGGCGAAGCCGGCAGGAACGTCAGCGTCACCCGGTTTCCCGAGTGAAGGCCGATCCCGGAGAACGAGGCGGCCTTGCGGATGGTTTGCTGCTGCGGCACGGCGGGTTTGTAGCCAAGTTGGACTTGGCGACGCAAGGCGGGGGCTCAACTCGTTTGGGTCCGGACGCCGCCGTCCCATCGAGCGAACGAGGGAACGCATCCCGCCACAAACTGGTTTACACATCGGGGTCCGTCGTTACCTTGCTGTGACGATTTTCGCGTGAGTATGACTCAACAGGTGGACACGATTCGAGGGGCTCGGGCGCTGTTGATGAACACGACGCTGTACCGCGAGTTTCAGGCGGAGAAGGAGGAGATCCTCCGGCACAAATGGATCGAGTCGGAGAAGGCCGGTTACGACATTGGTTTCGAGAGGGCCTTGGTGGACTGGATCACCCATTACCGCGCCGGTTGGCGGCGTGCCCGTCAGCAGTCGTCCACGGACGATGGACCCTTGGCGGGCGCGTCCGGGGTGGGGGCGGGATAGCCCCGTCCGAACCCGGCTGCCGGCAATCCGGACCCGGACTGCGGCATCAGAGGGCCGGGTTCCGTGGTGTTTTGCCCCTTGATGGAAGCCCCTTCACCCCTCCAAGGTCCCCGGCAGGTGGATGGCTCCTTCGCTGAGACCCTTCGGATGGCCGTGGTTCGTGAATCCTCTCTCCCGGCTTGCGGGAACGGACGGCGGATTCTTTCGGAGCCGCAGGACGTGATGGGCGCATGAGCATTCCGGTGGTCAACTCCACGGTGCTGGGTCGGGTGATCGCCCGGATGGCCCATGAGATCGCCGAGGGCAATCCGAGTTCGGACGATCTGGTGGTCGTCGGCATCCAGAAGGGAGGGGTGGCCCTCGCGACGCGCCTCGCACCGGCCGTGGGCCGGATTGTCGGGCATCCCGTGCCTGTGGGCTGCTTGGATGTGGCGATGTATCGTGATGACCTGGACCGCCGGGCGGCACCTGCGGTGATGCCCACGGAAATCCCGGTGGATGTCGGGGGGCGGACGGTGGTCCTCGTGGATGACGTCCTGTTCAGCGGCCGTACGGTGCGTGCCGCCCTCGACGCCCTCGCAGACCTTGGGCGACCGCGTCGAATCCAATTGGCGGTGTTGGTGGACCGCGGCCATCGGGAGTTGCCAATCCGTGCGGATTTTGTGGGCAGGAACCTGCCGACTTCGCGGGAACAGCGGGTGGACGTCCGATGGGTCGAGGCGGGCGGCGACGACAGCGTCCACATCACGGAGGCGCCCCGATGAGCTGGACGCGGCGGCACCTGATTGATCTTCAGTCCCTGTCGGCCGCGGAACTGACCACCGTGCTCGACACGGCCCGTGCGTTCCGCGCCATCGGGGAGAGGGCGATCAAGAAGGTTCCCGCCCTGCGCGGGCGGACCGTGGTCAACCTGTTTGCCGAGCCCAGCACCCGGACCCGTATCAGCTTTGAGTTGGCCGCACTGCGGTTGAGCGCCGACGTGATCAATTTCACCACGGAGTCCAGTTCGCTCAAAAAGGGCGAGACCCTCAAGGACACGGTCCGAAACCTGGAGGCGCTGAACGCCGACTTCATCGTTTTGAGGCATGCGGCCAGCGGTGCGGCACTTTACCTCACCCAGTTCGGTAATGCGCATGTGATCAACGCCGGGGACGGCGCGCACGAGCATCCCACCCAGGGACTGCTGGATGCCTTCACCATCCGGGAGGAGCTTGGTCGGATCGAGGGTCTGCAGGTGACGATTCTCGGCGACATCCTCAACAGCCGGGTGGCGCGGTCCACGCTGTGGGCTCTTGTCACCCTGGGAGCGCGGGTGACCCTGTGCGGGCCGTCCACGCTGGTGCCGCGACAACTGGAGGCCCTGCATCCCGCGGTACGGGTCACGTGGCGCCTGGAGGAAGCCCTGGAAGGTGCGGATGTCGTCAACCTCCTGCGCATCCAGCATGAACGGCAGCGCATGAGCGCGTTTCCCAGCATCCCGGAATACGCGACGTTGTTTGGTCTGACAGCGTCCCGGATGTCGTGGATGAAGCCGGATGTGCTGATCATGCATCCGGGGCCGATCAACCGCGGAGTGGAGATTTCCAGTGAGCTGGCCGACGGGCCGAACTCATTGATTCTCAAGCAGGTGACGAACGGGCTCGCCGTCCGAATGGCGGTCCTGTTCCTCCTCAATGGAGGGCATGAAACCGACTTGGGGGCGCCGGCGCCTCCCCAATCCTGATCCTGAACTGCGCGGAGACCCGGCGAGCCAGAACGTCACAGGGTCGGCAGCGGGGGTGACCGCCGGGGATCACCCGGCAATGGCTGCGTCGAGGGCCTTCTTCAGCTCCGACTTTGGGCGCAGGCCGACCATTTGATTGACGACGGCACCTCCCTTGAAGACGAGGAGCGCGGGAATTCCGGAGATGCCGTACTCAGCGGCCAAACCGGGTTCCTGGTCCACGTTGACCTTGCCGATGGTCGCCCTGCCGGCGTATTCGGTGGCCAACTCATCCAGCAGGGGTGCGATCATGCGGCAGGGGCCGCACCATTCGGCCCAGAAGTCCAACAGCACCGGAACGGATGAACGGCCGACTTGTTCCTCAAATCCGGTGCTGGTGACCGTGATGATGTGGGGTGAGGCCATTTCAGGAGGCGACGGGCACCAGGAAGAGGAGACGCACCACCACGGCCAGGCCGATGACGACGGTGGCGAAGGCCAGCCCGACATCAATGGGGCTGACGGAGGCCACCGCCGGGCGCGCCGGGGTCATCGGGGCGGACGCAGGGGCCGGGCGCGGGGCCGCAGGGGCGGGTGCGGGTGCAGGGCCCGCCGGGCGCGCCGCGGGTGCGGCCGCAGCGGGTGCTGCCGCCGCCTGGACCGCGGCGGCCGGTGCGGCCGGTGCGCTCGGAGCAGGGATTTTGATGGAAGGGCCGGCCGCGGGCTTCGGGGGCAGGCTGATCCGGACCGTCTGCTTTTTCTGGGCGGCATCGGCCGCCTTCGGAGGTTCAGAAGCCGGGGTCGGAGCGCCGGGAGTGGTGGGATCAGACATAACCGTGACGTTGCAGGGGGACGCTAGGAAGCGGTGAAGGACGAGTCAAACCGTTAATGCCCGCGCCCCGACTTGGAGCGGATCACCCGGGTAAACGGCGGCGGCGCCACTGCCGTCACGATCAACCGCGATCGCGGCTCCATCCGCGGTCACGATCGCCGCCCCGACCGCCTCCGCCGCCGTGACGCTCCTCGCGGGGTCGGGCGATGTTCACGGTCAATGCGCGACCGTTGAGCTCCTTTCCGTGGAACAGCTCGACCGCCTTTTGAGCCTCGTCTGGCGTGCTGAATTCGACGAAGGCGAATCCGCGGGAACGGCCCGTCTCGCGGTCGAGCATGACATTGACACTGGTGACCACCCCGGCCGCACGAAAGTGATCCTCAAGATCGCGTTCCGCCACCTGGTAGGGGAGGTTGCCCACGAAGAGCCGACAATTGGTTTCCATAACAAGAACGGGAAGCCTCCGCGCCCGCGCTCCGGCGGGCTGGAACCCGCCACCCGGAGCGCGGACGACCGGAGGATCATCGCGCGGCCCGGGGCCTGCGGGACCTTGAGGCAGCAGGAGCAGTTGTTGGGAAACCGTCCGTCAAGTCAACGCCGGATTTGGAGAACGGCGCTTGCCCGGTGCCGACCGCCGCCGTCAGGCTGCCCCGGTGTCCACCATGCCCTGGCTGCTGGGTGCCGGCCTGTTGCTGAAAGTGACCGCAGCGGCGGCGCCGGCGAGTCCTGTGATGCTGTGGCCGGCCGGGGCTCCGGGAGCCCTGGGCACGGCGGCCCACGATGCGCCCACACTGACCCCGTACCCCGCAACCCGGGAGGCAACGCCCACGCCGGCCATCGTTGTCTGTCCTGGAGGTGGCTACGGCGGCCTCGCCGGTCATGAGGGTCGGGACTATGCGCTTTTCCTCAACCGGCTCGGGGTGAGCGCCTTCGTGCTCAAATACCGGTTGGGCACGCACGGATACCGGCACCCTGCGATGTTGCAGGATGCCGCCCGGGCCGTGCGATGGGTGCGGGCCCGCGCTGCGGACTACGCCGTGGACCCCGGCCGTGTGGGCATCATGGGCAGCAGCGCCGGAGGCCACCTGGCCTCGACCCTGATGACCCACTTCGATGCCGGCCAACCCGGGGCCGCGGATCCGGTGGATCGCTTCAGTTCGCGCCCCGACCTTGGAATCCTCTGTTACCCCGTGATCTCCATGGGCCCCATCGGCCATCAGGGATCGCGTCAGAACTTGCTGGGACCCGACGCTTCCGCGGCGCTGGTGGAACTGCTTTCCAACGAACGGCAGGTGACTCCGGAGACACCGCCGGCATTCCTCTGGCACACGGCGGACGATCCGGTGGTTCCCGTCGAGAATTCCATGGAGTTTGCCGCCGCCCTCCGGCGGCATCGCGTGCCGTTCGAGCTGCATGTTTACGAGAGCGGACGCCACGGGCTCGGCTTGGGGGCCGCGCCGCCGGACTTTTCGCAGCCGCATCCGTGGACTCACGACCTGATCCATTGGCTGCGCGGACGAGGCTTCGTTGCGGCCATCGAACCGTAACTTTCGGCGCTGCTGAAGGGATTGCCTCGGAGGGATCGGTCGCATACCAATTCCGGGCTTTATGGGCGTGCCCATCGTCGTCGTCAGGGATCTGAGCAAGATCTATCGCCAGGGCGACATCAACGTGATCGCGTTGAACCGGGTGTCCCTCGACATCGCGTCCGGCGAATTTGCGGTGCTCATGGGGCCCTCGGGCTCGGGCAAGTCCACCCTGCTGCACATCATCGCCGGGATTGACCGGGCGACCTCGGGCGAGGTGCGGGTGCAGGGCATCAACGTGGCCAATCTCGGTGAATCCGAGCTGGCCGACTGGCGGAACCAGAACGTGGGCTTCGTGTTCCAGAGCTTCAACCTCATCCCGGTGCTCACGGCCCACGAGAATGTCGAGTTGCCCCTGCTCCTGACCTCGCTGGGGCGGCGGGAGCGGCGGGAGCAGGTGGCGGTTGCGCTGGGATTGGTCGGACTCGCGGACCGCGGTCACCATCGTCCCGACCAGATGTCCGGCGGGCAGCAGCAGCGGGTGGCCATCGCCCGGGCGCTGGTCACCGACCCGGCCCTGCTGGTGGCGGACGAACCGACCGGAAACCTCGATGCCCGTTCCGCCGAGGATGTCCTCACGATCCTGCAGCGCCTGAGCCGGGACGCGGGCAAGACCGTGATCATGGTCACGCACGATCCGAAGGCGGCGGCGTATGGCACGCGGGAGCTCCACCTGGAGAAGGGGGAACTTGCCCGGGATACCGTGGCCGCATGAGTGGCAATCCTCCAGTCGTGGAAATGCCGGCGGAGTCGTGGATCCGGAGGGGAGGCCGGTGGGGCCTCCGATTGCTGTCGTTGTTGAGTCCGGTCACCTGGGTGGCGCTCCTGGCCCGCGTATGGGTCCGCTGGCTCGGGCTGGGTCCCTTCTCCTTTGTGGTGATCAACGCCGTTCGGAACCAGCGCCGGGCCACTCTGACGGTGCTCAGCGTGGCCAGCAGTTGCGCCCTCCTCGTGACGTTGCTGACGCTGCAGCGCGAGCTCACCGTGCCGCCGGAGTCGGAGGGGGCGTCCCTGCGCATCATTGCGCGCAACAAGGTCTCCCTGGCCCAGCCCCTGCCGGCGCGGCAGTTGTCCATCGTCGAGAAGATTCCCGGCGTGGTTGCTGTGTCCCCGTTCACCTTCTTTGGGGGCCTGTTTCGCGACGAACAGATGACCAGTTTTGCCCAGTTCGCCGTGGATCCGGTGCGTTTCCGCGACCTGCTGGTGGAGGGACGGGTGTCCGACGGCTCGTACGACGACTTCATCCGGGAGCGCACGGCCTGCTTCGTCGGTGCGGACACCATGAAGCGTTATGGCTTGAAGGTGGGGGACCGCATGAAGTTCACGGGAACTTTCTACCCAGTGGACCTCGACCTGCGCATTGCCGCGGTCTTCTCGGGCACCGTGGATGACCGGGGCGTGTTCTTTCACCACAAGCTGCTCGACGAACTCACCGGCGATCCGGGCACCGTCGGGACCTGGTACCTCCGGGTGGCGTCCGCCGACGTCGCCAACGACGTGATCGCGCGCGTCAACCGGGCGTTTGAGAATTCCGCGGCCGAGGTGCGTGCCGAGACGGAGCGCGCCTTCCAGATGGGGTTCATCAGCATGCTGGGCAACGTCAAGGTGCTGACCCTGTCCATCAGCGCGGTGGTGGTGTTCACCCTGATGCTGGTGACGGTGAGCACGATGAGCATGGCCATCCGCGAGCGGTTCCGCGAGCTGGCCATCTTGAAGGCGCTCGGGTTCCGCCGGCGCGAACTGTTCGGATTCATCCTGGCCGAGAGCTTCGGGCTTGCCGCCCTCGGTGCCCTGGTGGGCATCGGCGGCGCATGGGCGCTGTGGACGTTTGCCGACCTCCAGGAAATGACCGGCGGGATCCTTGTGTATTTCGAAGTGACGCCCCGGATCATGGCCACCGGTGCGGTGGTGGCCGCGGTGCTGGGCATCTTGGCCGCCGTCGCCCCGTCGGTGGCCGTCGCCCGCACGAGCGTTGTGGACGGCCTGAGAACCCTGGATTGACCCGCCATGGCCCTGCCCCTGCGCTACAACTTCCGCAATGTCATCGTGCGCTGGCGCACCACGGTCTTCACCGTGCTGGGCGTGGCCGCCGTGGTGTCGGTGTTCGTGCTGCTGCGCGCCCTGGCCCGGGGCATCGAATCCACCAGCGGCAACACCGGCGACCCCCGCAACGTCCTGGTCGTCCGCAAGGGATCGCAGGCCGAATCGGGCAGCCTCGTGACCCGGGAGCAGTTCCGCACCCTCCAGTATTTCGAGGAGATCGCGCGCAACGAGCAGGGCGAGCCCGTGGTTTCGGCTGAAGTCCTCATGATCGTGAGCTCCCCCCGCCGTGGCGGCGCCGGCGAGGCCAACACGCTGATCCGCGGCGTGACGCCCCGCGGTATGGAGCTGCGCCCGCAGGTGACGCTGGTTGAGGGACGCTGGTTCGAGCCCGGGCGCCGGGAGGTCGTCGTGTCCCGCCGGTTGTCGAACCGCTTCGAAGGCTTCGAAATCGGCGGCACCCTGAAGGCGGGGCCCGACCGTCTTGCCGTGGTGGGCCTCTTTGACGGGCAGGGAAGCGCCTTCGACGCCGAGGCCTGGATGGATGCCGACGAAGCCCGGTCCCTGTTCGACCGTGAGCAGTATTCGAGCGTGCTGCTGCGTCCCCGCGACGCCGCCGCGGCCGCCGCCATCATCCAACGGCTGGAACTGGACAAGCGGCTGGCACTCCGGGCCGAGGGGGAGAGGGACTATTACTCAAAGCAGACGATGACCGCGATGCCCTTCAAGGTCCTGGGTGGCATCCTCGGAGTGGCGATGTCCGTGGGCGCCGTGTTTGCCGCGATGAACACCATGTATGCGAGCGTGGCAGCCCGGACCCGCGAGGTGGGCACGTTGCGCGTGCTGGGGTACTCCCGCGGCGCCGTGGTGTTGTCCTTCATGATCGAGGGGACGCTTGTGGCGCTCATGGGCGGGGTGCTGGGGAGCCTGCTGGCGCTTTCGTTGAACGGGTATGTCCAGGTGCGTGGGATCTATTTCGGAACCATGGATTTTCAGTCGTTCTCCGAGACGATGTTCCAGTTCCGGGTGACCCCGGACCTGCTGGCCGCCGGGCTCCTGTTTTCCGTGGCCATTGGCATGGTGGGCAGCCTGCTGCCGGCGCTGCGCGCGGCCCGTCTTCCCGTGATTTCCGCGCTCAAATCCACATGAACGACACCCAATTGGAGCGTCTGCGCATCGCCTCGGAGCGGAAGCGCCGTCCGCGCAGCACGCTGTGGCTTATTTTTGGGGGGGTGGCTGTGGTGACGGCTGTGGTCGCCTGGTTTGCCGTGCCCCGGGACGGCGACTCGGTTCGCACCGGCCTGATGTCCAACAAGGAGGCGGCGCGTGCGCGGGCGGATGCCGAGTTGCGCGGCCGGTCCACCAAGTCGGATCCCGCCCGGGGATCGCTGGCGTCCCCGGCAGGCTCCGACACCGTGGCGATGACGTCCGCGGGCGGCGGACGGGTGGAGGGATCGGTGCTGACGGCCAGCGGCTACATTGTGAACCGGGAGCGCATCGAGATCAGCCCGCGGTTCATGGGGCTGGTGACGTGGATTGGCGTCAAGAAGGGCGATGCCGTGACCAATGGCCAGGTGGTCGTGAAACTCGACCGCTCCGAATACGAGGCCCGCCTCAACGAAATCAATGGCCAGGTCGCCGCGGCCGGCGTGGACATCGAGCGCGCGAAGCTGGACCTGTTGCGGGCCGAGCAACTGGCGCGGGAACGGATCGAGTCGGGCAAGACCCTCGACGACGCCCGTCTCGACCTGCGGGCTGCGGAGGCCCGGCGGCAGCAATTGCTGGGGTCCCGGCAGTTGATCGAGACCTACCTCGACTGGTGCGTGATCCGGTCGCCGGTGGACGGAGTCGTCCTGGAGAAGCTGGTGGACCCTGGCGAACTGGTCACACCGCAGACGTTTGGCGGCACCCGTGGCCCGAGCACTTCGTTGCTGGCGGTGGCCGATCCCCACGATCTGCAGGTGGAGATTGACCTCAATGAATCGGATCTCCCCAAGGTGTTCCTGGGACAGGAGTGTGTGGTCAGCCCGGAGGCGTTCCCCGACCGCAGCTATCGCGGTGTGGTGGCCGAGATCGCGCCCGAGGCCAGCCGGCAGAAGGGAACCCTCCAGATCAAGGTGCAGATCGAGGAGCCCGACCGGTTCCTGACCCCCGAGCTCAGCGCCCGCGTGGATTTCCTGGGCAGGCGGTGAGGTCACGCGGGTCATTCAATCTGGCGATCGCCATCTGGGGGCCGGCACCGAACCTGGCGGCGATCGGATCGCACGCGATTCTGCTGGGCAGCGGGACGAGAGGTCGTTCCCATGGTCGCAGCGATGCCCGGCTCCGTGATGACAGAGGACCTTTTTCCAGATTTTCGGAACCCGGCGCTGCTGGAGGCGCTCGAAAGGTATTCGGCTCACGACGCGGACGGGCGGGGCGCCATTTACACGCGACCGGAGATCGTCAACGGCCTTTTGGATCTCGCGGGGTATTCGAGTGACCGCCCTCTCCACCAACTGCGGCTGCTGGAACCGTCGTTTGGAGCGGGGGATTTCCTGCTTCCGGCAGTGGACCGAGTGTTGGCCGCATTTGCCCGTTCCGAAGGGACCCCCGGCAGCGTCCGGCAACTTTCCGGAGCGTTGCGGGCGGTTGAGGTGAATCCCGGGGCTTTTCGGTCTACAGCCGCTTGCGTCCAAGAGAAGCTCATGGCGTGGGGGGTATCCCATGCGCACGCACACGGCTTGGTGAGTGACTGGTTGGTTCGGGACGATTTTCTGCTGACGCCTCTCAGCGGCGGGTTTGATTTCGTGGTTGGCAATCCGCCCTATGTGCGACAGGAGCGGGTTCCTGAAGCCCTGCTTCAGGAGTATCGGCGGCGCTATCGCACTCTGTTCGATCGCGCGGACCTTTATGTTCCGTTTTTTGAGCGGGGCCTGGAATTGCTGGCACCGGGCGGTCGTCTCGCCTTCATTTGCGCGAATCGATGGCTCAAAAACAAATATGGCGGACCCCTCCGAGAACTCGCCGCCTCGCGCTTCGCGCTTCGTTACTTCATCAACCTTGAAGGGACCCAACCTTTCAAGTCGAAGGTGATTGCGTACCCGGCCATCACGGTTTTCGAACGAAGTGCGACTTCGGTGACGCGCATGGCCAGGGATCCGGAAGTGAGTGTCTCCTCGATCGCCCAAATGGTCGGGGCGATGCTGAACGGAGGCCATGCTTCGGATCCCCGTGTGGAAGAGGTGGCGCATGCCGTGCGTGGATCAGAACCCTGGCTGCTGGATCATCCGGAACGATTGCGACTGCTCCGCCAGTTGGAACTTGACTTTCCCTCGCTCGAAAAGGCTGGCTGCAAGGTCGGTATCGGCGTCGCCTCCGGCGCCGATCGGATTTTCATCGGAAACTACCGGGAACTTCCCGTCGAAGACGATCGGAAAATTCCTCTGGCAATGGCCGGTGATATCAAAGGGCATCACCTGTCCTGGCGCGGGCATGGAATCGTCAATCCGTTTCTTCCGGATGGCAGTCTCGCGGATCTGGATGCCTTCCCGAGATTTGGGGCCTACTTGAGGGCCCACCAAAACGCTGTGGCGGGGCGTCATTGCGCGAAGAACAATGCGCGGGGATGGTACCGAACCATTGACCGCATTTGGCCCGAACTCACCCGCCGGCCCAAACTGCTCATTCCCGACATCAAGGGCGAGCCCGCTGTCGCATTCGATCCCGGGCGGCTATATCCGCACCACAACCTGTACTTCATCACGTCGGATCAATGGGATCTGCCCTCGTTGGCGGTGCTCCTTCGTTCTTCACTGGCCTTGTTCTTTGTGTCGTCCTACTGCGTCCGGATGAGCGGAGGGTTCCTCCGCTTTCAGGCCCAATACCTGCGGCGGATCCGCGTGCCCCACTGGAACGGTCTGTCCGAAATGCAGAAGAAGACCCTGGCCATGGCGGCGGAGACTTCCTGCCTTGAGGTGCTGGATGCCGCGGCTGCCATGGTGTACCGCCTGCCTCCTGAAGTGTTTGAGATTGCAAGAGCCGCTGCCAGTGAGGCCAGAATTACGGGACCCATTCGAGATGTTGAAGCTCCTGCCCCTTGAATTCGATCAACTTGCAGCATCCGCCGTCCGGCGCTTTTGGATGATGCGCTCCGGGGCTAATGCGGGAGCCCAGGCGGGAGGTCGTGGAGCCGTGATTGGCGGTAAGAATATGGATGGGTTTGTTGACCTGGTCCGCGAGGTCACCCGCCATTGTGGCTTCCCGCAAGACTCGGTGTTCACACGGAAGAGCCAGGTGATGATGCCGGGCTTCTTCAGGGCAACCAAGAACTGGGATGTTGTGATTGTTCACCGTAGCCGGCTCCTCGCCGTTTTCGAGTCCAAGTCACAGGTCGGTTCGTTCGGAAACAATTTCAACAACCGTTCTGAGGAGGTGATCGGCTCTGCCGCGGACCTGTGGGTGGCGCACCATCATGGGGCCTACAGCGGGCGCGCACCGGAATCGCCGACCCCGGCGATGCGTGCGGCTGAGGGAGAAGCTTCGCCGATGCTGAACCCGGAGCTTCAGCGTGATCCACGGCCCCCGTTTCTCGGGTGGCTCATGTTGCTGGAGGAGTGTGAGGGCTCTTTGCGTCCCGTTGGAGCCGACGAGCCCCATTACGCCGTGTTTCCCGAGTTTCGAGGTGCCTCGTATGCCCGGCGGTACCAGATTCTCTGCGAGCGACTGGTTGAGCGGCGTCTTTATGGGGCCGCTGGATTGGTGCTCAGCCCCCGAAATTCGGGCGGTGCCTTGGGCGAGCATCGGAGCCTTTCGGACGCGACAAGTCTGCGAACCCTGTTCGCTGAGTACGCCGCGAAACTGGCGGCGGCCGGGTCGTGAGCGCGCAATCCGGGCATATCGAGCGTTTTCTTGATGCGTGGACGTCGCTTGGGGCGCGACGAATCCGCAGTTCAATGCCGCCAACTGTGGGACTTCGTCCGGAGTTGGGCTGCCGCGTCCCGGCGTCCCGATTGCCGGGGTGCCCGCCGGCGGGGAGCACCCCAGCAGGAACGAATGTTTCCCACTGAATGGGTGCGGCGGGAATGGCGGGACGGTACCCTGTCGGCATGCGTTTCCGACAGCTCCCCTCCGGATGGCGCACCTGGTTTCAGGCCGTGCTGCTTCTGGCGGCTGCCAGGTCGCTCCCCGCCGCAGCCGTTGATCCCATTCCCCAGCGCTTCATCCAGGAGCTCACCCGGCGCTTCCCCGGAGGTGGCGGACTGCCCGCCGGGCCGGTGGCGCTGATCGAGATGGGATCCGACGGCGCGCCGCGCTGCCTGGCGCAGGGACAATGGTACCGCCTCGTGGGCGATCGCTGGACGCCCCTGCCGTCCGTTCCGGCCTGCGGCCCGGGCGAGTTTCGCTACCTCGACGATGCCGGCGCCGTGGTGCGCCTCGAAATTCCATGGACCGATGTCCGGCAATTGCTGCGCGATGGTCCGCGCCAGTTTGTGGGAACCGCCCGGGAAATCCTCACGGTCCTTGGGGGGGAATTCGAACGCCTCCTCTGGCCTCCAAAGTGGATGGTCCATCAACTGGCCCTGGGGCCAGGCCGCACCTTGTGGGTGGGTTCCTCGGCTGGCTTGCGGGAGTTGACCCCGGACGGGTGGCGCGCGGTTGAAGTCCGTGACGGTCTCGGCAGGGCGTGGGCGGTGGCGGACGTCCTGGGCGTCCAGTTTGACACCCGCGACCAACTCTGGTTCGCGACCCGGGCCGGGGTAGGCGTCCGCACCGCGGATGGGTGGCGTTTCTTCGAGGGGCGGGACGGGCTGCCTTGGAATGACTTCACGGGAATGACTGCAGGGCCGGATGGTGCCGTGTGGTTTGGCACCCACCTGGGTGCGATCCGGTTCGATGGCTCCGAGTTTCATTACCGCCAGGGGCCGCGATGGCTTCCCGACGACGATGTCCGGCAAATCGCCGTTTCCCCGCGAGGGGATGCATGGTTTGCAACGGCCGGGGGTGTGGGAGGCATCCTGCGGGAGCCCATGACGCTGGCGGCCAAGGCGGCGTACTACGAGGAGGAGATCGCCCGCTACATTCGCCGGACCCCATTCGGCTTTGTCGCGGAGGCTTCGTTGCGAACCCCGGGGGACCGGTCCAGCGCGGATCCGCAGGATTCGGACAACGACGGTCTGTGGACTGCGATGTACGGCGCCGGCGAATGTTTCGGCTTCGGCGCCTTGAGGGATCCCGCCCTCAAGGAACGTGCGCGCGCAGCCTTTGAGGCCCTGCGGTTCCTTCAGCAGGTCACCCAGGGCGGATCCCCCGCGCCGCCTGCCGGCTTTGTCGCCCGGACCATCCGACCCGTCACCTGGCCGGATCCCAATGAAGGGCGTCGGGCCCGGGACGAGGCCGAGCAGCAGGGGGATGCCCTCTGGAAGGTCTACGAACCGCGGTGGCCCCGGAGCGCCGATGGTCAATGGTTCTGGAAGTCGGACACGAGCAGCGACGAGCTGGACGGGCACTACTTCTTCTATCCAGCCTATTTCGACCTGTGTGCCGACACGGAGGCGGAGCGGGAGCGCGTCCGCGAGGTGGTTCGCAGCCTGACCGATCATCTCATCCAGCACGGGTTCACCCTCACCGACCATGACGGCCGCCCGACACGTTGGGGGGTGTATGCCCCGCAATCCCTGAACACGGACCCGGCCTGGTGGGCGGAACGCGGGCTCAATTCCCTCAGCCTCCTCAGCTATCTCGCCGTCGCCGAGCATGTCACGGGCGACCCCAAGTATGGCGCCATCTCCCGCGACCTCGTGGAGCAGCATGGCTACGGGCAGAACCTCATGTTCCCCAAGGTTCAATTCGGTCCCGGCTCCGGAAATCATTCGGACGACGAGATGGCGGTGATGTGCTTCTACAACCTGCTCAAGTACGCAAAGGATCCGGCATTGAAGAACCTGGCCAGGTACAGCTTCTTCGCGTACTGGGCGAACGAGGCTCCGGAGTTGAACCCCTTCTTCAACTTCGCCTTCGCGCCGTTCGGCCTCGGCCAAAGCGTCACCAACATCTGGGGCACCTTTCCGGTCACCCCATGGGACGGCTGGCTTCGGGAGTCGCAGGCGACGCTGGAAGACTTCCCGCTCGACCGGATCAACTGGCCGCATCGCAATTCACACCGGCTCGACGTCGTAGCTCTGCCGCGTCAGAAGGCGAGGGATCTCTACGATCCGGATTCCCGGCCCCGGGGCGGGCGGGTCAACGGACGGGTCCTGCCGGTGTCCAACCGGTATTTCACCCACTGGAACACCGACCCATGGCAGCTGGATTACGGCGGCGACGGGAGTGAGCTGGGGGCCGGCACGGTTTTTCTGCTGCCGTACTACCTGGGCTTGTTCGAGGGCTACATCCAGAAGCCGTAAATCCGGGAACGCCGCAGTGCGATCGCGCCGGATTTACCATTGCTTGACAAAACTCCCGGTGGCGTTCATCGGCGATTTACTCGGAGAGGATTTCATGGGTGTCACCGGAACGTCACCCGACGGTCACCACCTGCGTCCACGCCACATGAACTCGCTGCCACTTCCAAAACCCCGCCGATCCCCCGGGGCTGCCCTTGCCATCGGATGCGCCTTTCTCACCGCCGGAGCGCTGCTGTCCCAGGCACCACCCCCGCCGGGGCCCAACGGAGGAGCCGGCGCGGGTCGCGGTGGTTTTGGCCCGCCCGGGCCCGCCATGGCTTCCAAACAGGAACTGGTGAAGCGGTTTGACCGCGACGGCGATGGCCGGCTGGATGTGACGGAACGGAAGGCAGCCCGGGAGTTTCTGGCGACGTCACCGCAAGCGGGTCCTCGTGGATGGGGGCCGCGCGCAGGACCGTACGGACGCGGCGGGAACGGCGCGCCACCCTCCCCGGGGCCCAGGGTGGCCCCTGGGGACGTCGCTCCCGTGACCGGCGTGCCGTTCTATGATCCCGGAGTGCTGCGAACGATCTTCCTGGAGTTCGAAGATGCGGACTGGGAGAAGGCCCTCGAGGATTTTCACAACACCGATGTCCTGGTGCCGGCGCGACTGGTCATGGACGGCCAGGAACTCAACGACGTCGGCGTGCGGTTCCGCGGCATGTCGTCCTTCCGCATGGTCGGCGCCGGCTCGAAACGCTCGTTCAATCTCTCGCTCGACTGGGTGCATCCGGGGCAGCAGGTGGGCGGATACCGGACGCTGAACCTGTTGAACAGCCACGAGGATCCGAGCTTCCTGCGCACCGTCCTGTTCCTGGACATTGCGCGCGAGTACCTGCCGGCGCCGAAGGCCAACTGGGTCCGGTTGGTGATCAATGGCGAATCCTGGGGCGTCTATGTGAACGTCCAGCAGTTCAACAAGGACTTCCTCGTCGAGAATTTTGGAACGGGAAAGGGCGCCCGATGGAAGGTCCCCGGCAGTCCCCGGGGCCGCGGCGGCCTGGAGTATCTCGGCGACGATCCGACCCCTTATCGCGCATTGTACGAGATCAAGAGCAAGGACGATCCCAAATCCTGGGCCGCCCTGATCGAGCTTTGCCGTGTCCTGAACGGGACGCCGCCGGACCGCCTGGTGGCGGCGCTGGAGCCGATCCTCGACATCGAGGGTGTGCTGCGGTTCCTCGCACTCGACAACGCGCTCATCAACAATGACGGCTACTGGGTGCGCGCCAGCGATTACAACCTTCATCTCGACCCCGACGGGCGGTTTCACCTGGTGCCGCATGATACCAACGAGACCTTTGCACGTCCTGGCGGTCCCGGATTCGGCGGGCCGGGCCGCGGCCGGTTTGCAGGTCCCGCGGGGGGCCCCGGGACCCCGGGCGGGTCGGCGCATCCGCCGGGAGTCGAGCTTGATCCCCTGATTGCCGCCAACGATCCCGCCAAACCGTTGCTCTCCAAGCTGCTCGCGGTGCCATCACTCCGGACACGATACCTGGCGCTGGTCCGCGACATCGCGGACCGGCATCTCGACTGGGGAAACCTCGGACCCCGGGCGGCGCGGCACCAGGAGCTCATCGCCGCCGCCGTGGCTGCGGACACCCGCAAGCTCGGGTCCATGGAGACGTTCCAGAACAGCCTCACCCGGGACGAGGGACGGACCATCGGGCTCAGGAATTTTGCCGACCAGCGTCGGGCGTATCTCCTCCGTGTCATCCCGGTGCTCCCGGCGTCATCCGCGCCCTGATCCTCCCTTTGGGAGATTTCCCATGATGCCACCGTTGACGCGAAAACTTCATGCGCCCTGCATGAGCGTGGTGGTTGCGGTGGCGATCTGGGGGTCGCTCCGGGCCGCGGCTGCCGATGCCCGGGTGGCGCTGGACCTCGCTCCGGCGGAGGCCGTGATTCAGTTTGTGGGCTCACCAAGGCACGACTGGTGGATCGAGCGTTCGCCGGATCTGGTTCACTGGGAACGTTGGACGGCGCTTGGGCCGCTGATGTCCGATGATGCCGCCCGGGCACCGGTCCGCCGACTGGGCCCGTTGGGCGAACGGGTTGCCGGCTATTTCCGCGGGGTGAGGACCGAAGGGTTTTACGACAGCTCCCTGATCCGCAATGTCCACCTGCAGTTCACCCAGCCCGACTGGCAGGCCCGCCTGACATCGGGCCGCACCACGGGCTCCAACGTCCTTTGCGGACTGGAGCTCGACAATGGCGCCGCACTGGGCGGGGTCGGGGCGCGCTACCGTGGCAACAGCTCGTTTCAGCTCGGTGGCGCCAAGAAATCGGTCAACGTCCAGGTGGATTTCACCAACGCGACGTCGCGACTCCTGGGGTATGAGACGTTCAATCTCAACAATGCCGCCGGTGATCGGACCCTCCTGCGCGAGGTGATCTATTTCAACGTGATGCGTCGGTACGCGCCCTGTCCCCAGACGTCGCTGGTCCGGCTCCACATCAACGGGGAGTATTGGGGCCTCTATTCGCTGATTCAGCAGTTTGATGGTGATCTGGTGAAGGAGTGGTTTCCCAGCAGTTCCGGGGATCGCTGGCGCGCACCCAACATCGGCGGCGGGGGCGGGCGGCCGGGCGGCGGAGGCGGGGGCGGCGGACTGGCCAGCGGCGCCTCGGCGCTCTCCTGGTTGGGCACCGACATCGCCCGTTACCGCAACAACTACGAACTGAAAAAGGCTTCGGATGAAACCAACGCGTGGACGCGATTGGTCCATGCCATTGACGTGTTGAACAACACGCCGGAGGCGCTCCGGCGCGACGCGGTTGAGGACGTCCTTGCCGTGGATTCCTGGCTCTGGTTCCTCGTCATTGAGAACATCTTCGCGGATGATGACAGCTACTGGAACAAGGGGGCGGACTATGCCTTCTATTTCGAACCCGAAAGCGGACGGATGCATCCGGTCGAACATGACGGCAATGAGTCCTTCGTGGCGCGTGACGTCTCGCTGTCGCCCGTCGCGGGCGCCACGCTGTCCACACGGCCGGTGATCTCGAAGCTCCTGGCCATCCCCGAGCTCCGCCAGCGGTACCTTGCGCACATGCGCACGGTCCTCTCCGAGGCCTTCCGCCCGGAGGTGCTCCACCTGGAGGTGGACCGCCTGAGTGCCTTGAGTGTCGAGGCGCTTGCCGCGGATACGCGGCGGGGATTTCTCATGGCCACCTATACCAACGAGTTGCGCGCGCTGAAGACTTTCATCAGCAACCGGCACCAGTTCCTGACCCGGCATGCAGAACTCCGGCCGGTGCCGCCGTCCCTGACTGCAGTGACGGAACCCGGGTCGGCGGATGCCGGGAGCCCGGTGGGTGTCACGGCGACCGTGCGCGGGCATGAGGAGGAGGGTGTGGACTCGGTCTGGCTCTGGTACCGGACAACACCCGCTGGCAGGTACATGCGCCTTCAGATGTTTGACGACGGGGCCCATGGAGATGGAGAGGCCGGAGATGCCGTCCATGGGGCGCAGCTTCCGGCGCAACTCGCAGGGGTGACGGTGCGATACTATGTGGAGGCCCGCTCGGCGGCGGCACCGGGAGCTGCGGTGTTTATCCCCGCGGCGGCCGAGGCCGGGCCGCTGTCGTTCCGGGTCCGTCCGCGGGAGGCGAACGAATCCCCGGTCATCATCAATGAACTCATGGCCTCGAACCAAAGCTCCATTCGCGATCCCCAGGGACAGCGCGATGACTGGATCGAGCTGTTCAACCGGAGCGAGGCTGCCGTGGACCTGTCGGGAATGTTTCTCAGCGATCGTCCCGACAACCCCAGGAAATGGTCCTTTCCGCCCGGGACCATGATCCCGGCGGGCGGTTACCTCCTGGTGTGGGCCGACGAGGACGTGGACGATTTTCCGGGGCTGCACGCGGGCTTCAAACTGTCCGCTGACGGCGAACAGGTCCTGTTGGTGGATACGGACGCGCGATTCAACGCGCTCCTCGATTCGGTGACCTTCGGCCCTTTGGGTCCCGACGTGGCCATCGGACGGACGACGGAATTCCCCGACCGTTTTCTCCCCGTACCTCCCACTCCGGGTGCCCCGAATCCTTAGGACCTTTGCGGGCTCAATCGTCGTGGGCCGCCTGCGCCAGCAGACGTTGCGCCACGAACGTCGCCGGCACCGCCACCACCAGGGCAATGGCCAGCACTGCGACCATCGCGGCCACCCCGGGACGAAGGACCCGTCGCTCCAGCCAGCGCTGCACGGGCGTGAACAGGACCGCCAGCGCCAGGGCCCAGGTGATTGCGGACACGAAGGGTGCCGCCAGGCGGTAGCAGAGATAGATCCCAAAGAGGGTCAGCCCGGTCAGGACCAAGGCCTGGACATGGCTTCCCGAGATCCAATCGTCCGGGACGGCGTTCTGGGCCGTATGATCCTTGTGATGCTTGGGAGCACACATAGGTCAACAAACCGGCAGTCTGTGGAACACCAATGGCACCATGGCCTCGCCGACAGGCTTTGCGCCATGGGGTGTTTACCGGTCTGGAGTTTCGGCCGTCCTTGTCCCCGCAGGGGGGGCGGCCAGGGGGGCGTCAGACGGATTGTCCGCAGACCCGGGCCTTCGCAGCTATCTGACGGTCATCGGCAGCGGCTCGAAGGTGGTGGCGACGAACCGCCCCTTTTGGACTTCTCCGGTCACCCGGGCCTGTCGGATCATTGAGCAGATACCGTCGGCGGCGTGGGCGTCCCCAAGGGAGTTTTCGTTCACGCCATCCACATAGTACTCGTGACCGTCAAACCGGATGGCCAGGTCGCAGCCCTTTCCGGGCATGTCGAACAGGCATTCGCCGCAGGCGAAATCCACGACGGTGGGTTGGGAAAGGACCACGGGTTTCGGCGTTGCGCATCCGGCACCCAGAAAGACCGCAAAGCATACGAACCACGTCATCAGCGATCTCGCGAACTTGGAGTGCATACCCGCCGATAAAACGGCCGGAGGGTCCTCAGGGCAAGCGTTCGCTTCGCCGCGGTCGGACAGGCCTCAACCTCTCCCGCAGCGCATCGGTCTGGTGGAGCCGACAGGATTCGAACCTGCGACCCCCACAATGCCATTGTGGTGCTCTACCAACTGAGCTACGACCCCGAAGCCAGAACCAATGCGCGCCGGACCATAAAAACCCGGGGCTGAGTGTCAAAGGGTTTTGCCGGGAGCCATTTTGGCCGAACAGCCGACGAAGACGAGGGAAGGGGCGCCAGCACCGCCCCGGGGTCCGGCCGGAGCGTCCCCGCAGGTGCGGCGGAGAACGGGGAGGCTCAAGGTGTGCTTGTGGTCCAGACCCAGTCCCCCTCCTCCACATCAAACCGCGATCGCCCCGGAACGCCCCCATCGTCGCGTTCGTTCCATCCGGGCGAGATGATCTGAAACCCTCCGTCGTCCCCGCTACGGTACAGGTAGGCACGACCTGTGATCGGATCCAGGGGAACGGCCGCAAGGAACCGCGGAACCAGCGCATCGAGATCCCGGGGAAGTTGCGACTCGGCAATCCGGTAGCGCTCGATGGCGCACGCCAGTCGTGCCTGATCCACCAGCACCTGCGCGGCCGCGGCCTTGGGCGGTAGCTTGGGCAGTTCGCGCAGGAGCATGGGCGCCAAGGATCGGTGGCGCAGCAGTTGTGAGGCCGCGCGGGGAGGAATCGCACCACCCCACATCCACTCCCCGGCCGTGGCGACTTCAACTCCGAGCTCGTCTTCAAGCCGGCGACGATTGGCCTCGAGGATTTCGGGGTGGATCCGGCGCCGATCGGGATCCCATCCCCCTTGAATCCAGGCATCGAGCAGGCGCGAATACTCCACCTTCTCCCTGTGGAGCCAACCGCTAGGGATGATCCGTTCGACGAAACGAAGCGCGAGCTCGGACGGCGCCCCCGGGTCCAAAGATCCGTTGTTGGCCTCCATCAGCATGCCGTAGCGGTAGTCTCCGGAGGCGAGCAGGTCCGCCGTAAGGAATGCGGCCGTACGCTCGGTTTGGAGCGCCCGTTCAAGTCCTGGAAGGGTGTGGATGTCCGCAAGGCGCTGTTCCAGCACCACCAGTTGCTCGGGAGTCCAGGCACGGAGTTCGAGGCCCTCCCAAACGGGCTCGATCAAGATCTGCCAGCACGCGAGCTGCACCAGGTAGGAGATCAGGAAGGGCTCGGTATCGAGGGTCTGCCCAAGGCTCAGGATCAGCAGGACATCGTCGAGAGCCTCCTCGGAGCGGTGGGTTGCAATTCCGGCACTCGCCCGCAGGGCCAGTCGGTTGCACAGGGACTTCACGGTCGCCAAATGCGGCAGCAGGATGCCCCAGGGGTCCTTGAGATGGTACTGGACGGGGTAGCGGGCCTCCGGACGCCTGAGCGCCTCTTCGAGGTCCTGACGCCAGGACCCTGCGGATTCGAATTCCCGAAGCACCGCAGCTCCGGCGGCGGCTCGTGATGAGAACGCGGGCAATCCGCCGTCGGGGCGTCGCAACCGGAGGTGTGGCTTGTCGGGGTCGGGCGGCGGGTTCGTCGCCACATAGGTCATCGCCCCCGCCCACCCCCCCAGATCCGTCCAGCGCTGCGTATGGGTCACCGGCAGTCCGGGGACCAGATGCGTCGCTCGCGAGTAGGTGTCGTTCCAAAAGCTGTCGGCGGGTCGGTTGGTGAACTGGAACCAGGACTGCACAAACGGCGTGGCGCCGAAGTTTCGGTCATCGGGAACGGGTTTGGGAATTACGGCGGCGAAGTCCACCGGGATGTTCCGGTCCAGGAGCGACTGGCGTTCCCGGACCCAGGCGCGTTGGCCGCGCCAGTTGGCGATGCCGTAGGCGAGGGCAACCAGGGTGACGGCCCAGACAACCGTCAGCGCGGCCAAGCGCAGAAGGCGCGGGCGCGTGAGCCAGCGGATCAACCGGTAGGTGGATGTGTGATGCCATCCGGAGGTTGCGGGCGTTGCGTTTGGGGCAGACTCGGAGTTCATGGTGTTGCGGGGCGGGGTGTTGGCCGGAGTGCGGCAAGGCGTCAGGGATTGCGGGTTGGGAGGGACGATGCGGGTGGGCCGGTTCTGGTTGCGGGATCGTTCCTGACGGGAGTCTTGGCGTTTGGTCGTGAAATGGCCTCGACGTGATACGCTCCATGCTCCCCTGGCTACTTGTTCGGAACTTGGTGGCGCGATTGCTTCCTGCCCGCCCGCTTCGTTGCGGCCTAAACGGGCAGTCCGCGAGTCGCCTGGGACGGGCATAGCGCCGCAGGGATCGGCTCCAGGGCGGGCTCGGCCGTCCCGGGATCCGGCCGCAGCAGATCCCGGAGCCTGCGTTGATTTTCCTGCATGCGGACCAGCAGGGATTGCGGTGAGGATGCGCGATCGCTTCCCGACGGTGACGGGGTTCCATCGGGTCCGGAATGGTGATTCAGGGCGGCGATCGCCACCCAGGCGCTGGCGAGGGCAAGAATCTGCCCGCGCCCGGCCCCGATTGATTCAAGAAGCCGGGTCAGGCGACCGAATGCTGCCGCGACCGGGCGCCGTGGGTGGACGACCCGGTGTCGGATGGCATCCAGACGGGGTTCGATGGGTTGGTGGTGTTCGAGCAGGAGTTCACGCGGGGTTTTCATGGCCGGATTCGATCAACGGTGGGGACTTGGGGAGCAAACTCGGGAGGGGAGGCCAGCAGCGCGCGCAGCGCCCGTCGGGCGTGGTGCAGGCGTGACTTCACGGTGCCCACCGGGGTGCCGGTAATTCCGGCGATGGTCTCCAGGGAAAAGTCCTCAAGATAGTGGAGCAGCAGGACGGCGCGCTGAGGTGCCGGCAGGCGGGCGAGACCTTCGAGGAAGGCGGCCTCATCCTCAATTTGCAGCAACCGGGCATCCGGTCTTTCGACCGCGTCCGGGTCCTCCACGGCCAGCGCTTCCTGAATCTGGTCGTCCCGTCCGTGGCGGCGCCATGCCTGGAGACACTTTTGGTGGGCGATTCCGAAGAGCCAGCTCCCGAATTTGCCGTCAGCCCGGAGTCCCGACAGATGCCGTGTGGCGCTGATGAAGGTGTCCTGGACGATGTCGAGACTGGTCTGCTCGTTCCGGATCATTTCGAAGACGTAGGCGTACAGTGGTAGCTGGTACCGCCGGAACAGAGCCTCCCACGCCTCCGGGCATCCGGCTCGAGCCCGGGCCACCGGAAGGGGATCGGATGCATTTCGGTCAGCCATCGTCACCCAGTGGAATGCGCCGGAACGGGAAAGGTTCAATCCGTATCCGCCTGCCGTGGCCAAGCCGCGAACTTGAACTGACCTCGGTTCGCCGCTTTCAGGCGGCAATGGATTCCTCCCTGCCTTCGAATCAAACAACAACCGGCACATGGATGGGGTCACCCGGGAGATCTTGTCTTCCTTCGCGGATGCGCCCGCACCTGGCGCTCCAATACCGGTGGAGCCTCCCGGCGAGCCGTGCGCGTGTGGAGTTTCCACGAGGTCCGCTCGCGGTTGCACGTACGGCGCGGCAGGAGCCTTGCCCTACCGAGTCAAGAGGTCATGGCTCCAATACCGGTGGGGCTCGCCTCCCGGCGAGCCGTGAGCATGTGGAGTTCCCACGAGGTCCGCTCGCGGTTCCGCGTACGGCGCGGCAGGAGCCTTGCCCCACCGAGTCGAGAGGTCATCGCTCCAATACCGGTGGGGCGAGCCTCCCGGCGAGCCGTGAGCATGTGGAGTTCCCACGAGGTCCGCTCGCGGTTCCGCGTATGGCGCGGCAGGAGCCTTGCCCCACCGAGTCAAGAGGTCATGGCTCC
>JAHCBB010000038.1 GCA_019634635.1 Verrucomicrobiia bacterium | reverse complement strand
CGCTCCGGCCATTTCCCGTGATGGCAGCAAGGTCGCCTACGTCCGGAACACACTTGCAAGCGATACCCGGGTGGGTTTGCCCGGCATTTTTCGCCTGGTCAGGTGCGCCATCCGCATCATCAACGATGACGGCACCGGCGATCGCGAGTTGGTGGCCTTCGGCAACAACCTCTGGATCACCAAAGTCTCCTGGTCTCCAGACGACACCGAGCTCGTGTTCGACATCGCGCCACGCCTCATCGTGAATGGCCTCGAACTGCAGATGGGCGACGAGACCCGTTCGGAAATTCACATCGTTCGAACCAGTGACGCCTCCATCCGATTGCTGGCCGCGGCGCCCGCCGCCTTTCCTTCCTGGTCGCCGCTGGGTTCCACGCCCAGACCGCCGGATCCTCCCGTGCTTCGTGCCACGCGCGTGGAAAACGAAATCCAGCTGGAACTGACGAACCTGGCCAGCGGTCAGCAGGTTGATCTCGAGTCAACCACCGACTTCATCCGCTGGACGGCCTCGCAGACCATTACCGCTTCGACAGCCACTCAGAACATTTCCGTTCCATTGTCCCACGAAGCCCGGGCCCAATTCTTCCGTGTCCGCCTTCGTTGACCCGCAACCCCAAGCGATCCAATAGGGGAACCAGAAACGAAATAGGAACTGGTGTGGGTCCCTTCGGCTCGCCGGCCGGCCGAACGATCACTTTGGACTATGCCCGGGGACCCGGCCGCCTAGGATCTCCCGGACGGCCGCGACGCAGGCAGGTGATTATTGTCACTCAAGAATCCGGCTCCTGACACCCAACACCTTCCGCCATGCCGCTTTCCGGTCCCCCGCTCGAGAGGCCGTTCGTCCTCACCGACATCCTCGCCGCCGGCCTTGCCGGGAAGCCGGACGACCTGGCACTGGTGACCAATGAAAGCCGCTGGACCTGGCGCGAGCTCGACGCCGCCGCCCACCGCCTCGCCGCCCACTACCTCGCCCTCGGACTCCAGCCCGGCGACCGCATCGCCTCGCTGCTCCCCAACCGCGGCGCGCTCGTCGTCCACTACCTTGCCTGCTTTCGCGCAGCCCTGGTCGCCGTACCGCTGAACTATCGTTACCAGGCGCCCGAGATGGACCACGCCCTGGAGGTCAGCAGCGCAGCGCTCCTCGTGGCTCACGCGGAGCGTGAGGCCGACCTCACCCAAAGCACGCTTGCCGGCCGGTTGCCCCTCGGACGGGTCTGGCTCGAGGCCGCGGACGACCGCGACCGAACCCTCGAAACGCTGCTCCACACCGAACCGCCCGCCGTCACCTTTCCCAGGCCCGCCGCCTCCGATCCCGTCTTCATCTTCTTCACCTCCGGCAGCACCGGAAGGCCAAAGGGCGTCACGCACACCCACGAAACCTTCGGGTGGATGGCCGCCGCTTCCGCCGCCGGTCTGGCACTCACTGCCGGCGACATCTTCTTTCCCGCCACCAGCGCCTCCCACATCGCCGCCACCTCCTTCACCTTCGCCAGCTTCGGATCCGGTGTCCGCGTGGACCTTGCGCGCACCTTCGACGGCCCCGAACTCCTGTCGCTGCTCCGCAGCACCCGGCCCACGCTGCTCTGCATGCTTCCCGCCCCGCTCTTCGGACTGGTGCGCGATCACCACGCGGCACGCGACGATTTCCGATCCATCCGCATGTGCGTCGCCGGCGGCGACAAGGTGTCCGGCGAACTGGAGCGCGAATTCACCGACCTTGCCGGGTTTCCGATCGCCGAGGTCTACGGCATGACCGAGACCGGCACCGCGGCCACCAATCCGCCCGGCGGCACCAACAAGATCGGCTCGATTGGCCGGCTCTGCGCCGGCTACGACGCCTCGATCCGCGACGACGCCGGAAACGAAGTCCCCGCGGGCGCAGCCGGGAAACTTTGGATCCGTTCCCGCGCAAACACCATCGGCTACTGGAATCGTCCGGACGCCACCGCGGCAACAATCGTTGACGGCTGGCTCGACACCGGTGACATGGTCGCCGCCGATGCCGACGGCTACCTCTGGTTCCGGGGCCGCAAGAAGCAGATCATCATCCACGACGGATCGAACATCTCCCCGCAGGAAGTTGAGGATTCGCTCCTGGAACATCCGGCGATTGAGTCTGCCGGCGTCATCGGCATCCACGATCTCGTGCACGGTGAAAACGTCCGCGCGTACGTCACCTTGAAGCCGGACGCTCCGCGACCCACCGCCACCGAGTTGATGCAATACTCCCGCGCCCGCGTCGGCTACAAGTCCCCCAGCGAGATCGTCTTCCTCGACGAAATGCCGCTCAACGCCACCGGCAAGGTGGACCGCGTCGCCCTCAAAACCCTTGCCGGGGCCACTCTCACCCCGGCCTGAGGCCCCCGAGGCAGGCGATCTGCAGCGCGCGGGCAGACCGGTTCCCATGGGACGGCACCTGCGCGGGCCGGGAACCCCATCCGGACGCCTGCCCGGGAGTTTCCGGGGGCCTGCGCCGGGGGCGTACGGATGCGCACCAGGGCGCGGCGTTCCCCACTTGTCCGTTGCCTGCCGGCAGGGGCTTCCGTAGCGTCGTTTCGTGAACCGAGCCCTCGACAATCCGGGATGAAGCACCACCTCGATTTCGAAAAGCCCATCGCGGAGCTCCAGCGGAAACTGGAGGAGCTGAAGCAGCATCCGGAATCGCATTCCATGGGGATCCAATGGGAGGAGGAGATCCTGCTCCTGGAGCGAAAGATCGAAGAGGCCCGCCGCCAGATCTTCTCCAACCTCACCCCGTGGCAGCGGGTGCAGCTCGCACGTCATCCCAAACGGCCCTACACACAGGATTACCTGCGGATGACATTTTCCGGGTTCGAGGAGCTGCACGGGGACCGGATGTTCGGCGACGACCGGGCCTTTGTCGGAGGCTTCGCCAGGCTCGGCGAGCACCGCGTCGTGGTGATCGGCACCCAGAAGGGCCGGGACACCAAGGAAAACATCCTGCGCAACTTTGGTTCGGCCCATCCCGAAGGGTACCGCAAGGCACTCCGGCTGATGCGCCTCGCCGACAAGTTCGGCCTGCCCATCATCACGCTCATTGACACCGCGGGCGCCTATCCCGGGATCGGCTCGGAGGAGCGCCACATCGGAGAGGCCATCGCGGTGAACCTCCGGGAGATGATGCTTCTGGAAGTGCCCATCATCGCCGTGGTCATCGGCGAGGGCGGATCCGGGGGGGCCTTGGGCATCGGCGTGGGCGACCGTGTCATCCTCCTCGAGAACGCCTACTATTCCGTGATCAGCCCCGAGGGCTGCGCCGCGATCCTCTGGAAGAACCGGGCCGCGTCACCCGAAGCCGCCGCCGCCCTCCGGATCACCGCGTCCGACCTGCGCCAACTGGGCCTTGTGGACGACGTCGTGCCCGAGCCGTTGGGCGGCGCACACAACGACCCTGCGGCAGCGGCCGCCCAGCTCAAGGAATCCCTGCTGCGCCATCTCGCGGCGCTGACCGCCATGCCGGTGGCCGAACGTCTCCAGGCCCGCTATCGAAAATTCCGGGCGTTCGGCCACGTCTCGGAGCCGGCCTCGAAAGCCGCGTGAACGTCTATCCGCTCACCTTCCGCCCCCTGTTCAAGGAGCGCGTCTGGGGTGGACGCCGGATCGCCGAACTCTTCGGGCGTTCGCTGCCGGAAGACGTGCCCATCGGCGAATCGTGGGAACTCTCCGACCGAGCGGAGGGCGTCTCCGTGATCGCCAACGGACCATGGGCCGGACGCGATCTGCGCTGGCTGATGGACCAGCACGGGGAAGCCGTTCTGGGCCGGCCGGTGGACTCCGGGGAGCGGTTTCCGTGGCTCATCAAGATCCTGGATGCGCGGGACGATCTTTCCCTGCAGGTGCATCCCCCGCCCCACCGCGCCGGCGAACTGCGCGGCGAACCCAAGACGGAGCTGTGGTATTTCGCCGCCACCCGGCCCGGCGCCAGGATCTACGCCGGACTGAATCCGGGGGTCAGCCGGCAGGAGTTCGAACAACGGATCCGCGACGGTTCGGTGGCCGGATGTTTTCACGTGGAGTCCCCGCGCGCCGGTGACGCCATGTTCGTCCCGAGCGGACGCGTCCACGCCCTCGGAGCCGGCAATGTGGTGTTCGAGATCCAGCAGAATTCCGACACGACCTACCGGGTGTTCGACTGGAACCGGCCCGGGCTGGATGGTCGCCCCCGCGAATTGCACATCGGCCCGTCCCTGGAGTCCGTGGACTTCTCGGACGTCGCCCCGGGTCTGGTCCAGGCCCCTTGGGTTTCCCGCAACGGTGCCTCACGACGAGCCCTGGCGCGCCACGACGTGTTTCGCATTGACGAGTGGCGGTTCGACGGGGCGACGAAGACGACAGATGGCCGCCAACCCGGAGAATGCGCCGTGATCCTCGTGGCCGGCGGACGCCTCCGATGCCTCCACCCGCTGGACGCGCCGGAGCTCGGTCCTGGGGATTCGGTGTTGATCGCCGCCGCGCTTCCCGCCCTGGCCTTGGAGGCAGCTCCCGGCACGACGTTGCTGCACGTCACGCCATCCGAATCCCGCCCCAATGGATCCCGGGCCGCCGCTTCGGCATTGCCCTGAAAAGAACCCCATGGATTCCCGCCCCAAACGCTCGAAATCCCGTTACGTGGACGTCACCCGGCTTCCAACCGGATCCAAGACGGTCTTCGTGGTGATGGGTGTCTTGATGGCCTTGGGCGTCCTGATGCTGCTGAAGCTCTTCCGGTCCACGCCGAAAGGGTTCCGTCCGGACGTCCGGATGTCCGCACTCGACAAGGTCCAGGCGCTGTCCCTGGCGCGGACGGCGCGCCGGGAGTCGGAGGCCGGAAGGCTTCCGGAGGCGGTGCTGGCCTGGCAGGGGGCGATTGCCAATGATCCTGGAGACCCCGAGCTGCGCCGCGGACTTCTCAAGACGCTGCTCGGCCCCAGGCAACCACCACCGCGCTACCTCAACCTCGGGCTCGGCAACGCCTTCTTCCTGTTGCGGCTCGCCGGCACCAATGAATCCGACCTGAATCTCGCAGCGCAGGTGCTGTCCCGTCTGGGACAGGACAACTACGTCATGGGACTGCTGCAGTCCTCGGAGACGCAGTTGAGTCCGGACCAGGCAAGAGCCTATTTGAAATCGCTGTTTCACCTGCAGGCCATGGACCGGTTCGGATCCTTGTGGCCGAAGTACAGCAACAGCATCGCCGGCGACCGGGACCTCGGACTGTACCTGACCGCATGGCAGGCCGGCTGGGGACCGCCCGCCGGCTTGGTGCCCGCATTGGCGGCCCTCGAGTCGGCGATGACCAATCCAGCGACCGCGACCCTTGCCCGTCAGTTGAATCTCGCCGTCGCCGCCTCCCGATCGGACCTTCGTGCCTATGAGTCCGCTTTGGATGGATTGGTGGATTCCCAACAGGACCGCCTCGCAGACCACCTGGGCTACTGGAGACTGCTGACGCGGACCGGTCGCCGCGACCGTGCCGTCGAGCTTGCGGGAGCCTACGCCACGCCCCCGGAAACTCCGTCCGACGCCGGAGCCCTTGCCGACGCCCTGCAAGCCCTGGGACTCCGCGACACCGCCATCGAATTCCTCGAGAACCAGCTGCCCGTATTCAATTTCAGCCAGGAGGTCTGGCAGCGCCTTGGAGATTTATACGTCCATCAGGAACTGTGGTTCGAACTCCGTTCCCTCGCAGTCCGGGTCCGCACGTCCAACCGGGTTCCCATTGCCCAGGCCGGTCTCACCTGGTTCTGGGAAGGCCTTGCCGAACTCAAGCTGGGGCGTGAGGACACCGCCCGGACGGCCATGGACCAGGCGGTGGAGCATCCACCGGCGGACCCGCTGACGGCGTTTCGAATGGCGACCGGCCTGCAGCATTCGGGATTCCCAGACCACGCGGCGCGACTTCTGAAACGCCTGGAGTCTGATTTTTCAGACCGTGCGGCCTATTGGCTGCAGGTGGTCGTCGCAGCCCATGATGCCCGCCAGTTCGACCTGATGCACAGCGCCGCCGAACGGGGGTATTCGCTGGCGACCAACAATCCGGTGTTCATCAACAACTACGCCGCGTGCCTGCTGATTCAGCGGACGAACGCCCCACTGGCGATCGAGCTGACCCTCCGCCGCCTGACCGCGTCCCCGAACGACCCCGGCGCCAATCTCAACCACGCCCTCGCGCTCATCCAGAATGGTCGTCTCGACGATGCGGAGCGGATCCTGAACCGGGTGGCCAAGAGCGAGCTGTCACCCTCCAACCGCACGGTCCTGGAATTCGGGCGCTTCGAGGTGAACCTGCGACGGGGAAACCGTGAGGGAGCGATGATGGCCTACCGACGGATTGACCTGCGTCACCTCATGCCGCCACAGGTCCGCTGGCTCGAGGAGGCTTACCAAACCCTCGTGGCGCCAGGTTAATTGGGAAATCCCGGTCCTGCCGGGAGCGGATGGCCGTCCGGCCAGATCAGGTAGACAGTCCGTCCCGAGTGCCGCCAGGCCCGCTCAAAGTCGGCCCGGGGCACCCGTCTCATCACCCGCTCGCGACGGACTCCAGGATCGTTCACCTCGACCGCACCGTCGCGGGTAAAGCCCCGAACCACCACGAGGTGCCCATCGCCAGACTCCGCGGCTGGGCGCCCCTTGAGCATCGCATAACTGACTGAAGCAGCGGCCGGGAGGCCTGCCGCAATCCATGATTCCAGGTCCGACAGGCTTTCCCACCGGGCCACCGCCGAATTCAAGCCCGGCTGGCACCCGGCAAACGCCATGTTGAACGGCCAGTTGCCCGTCCCCCCCCAACCGGGATCGTCCACCGCCTGCGCGATCACCGGCACCGGTACGATCCAGTCCGGTCGCCCCAATTGCTCGCCCCAGTAGGCCATCAGCATGGCAGTGCTGGTGGGACTGCACCAACGGGTCACGCCCTCGGGATGCTCCGCCTGCGATCGGACCGGCACAGACAGCGAACGGCCCCACGCGGGCGTCCGGACCGCCTCACGGTCGCCCGGGATCTGCGGCGGATCCCCGCTGCTGAAGGCCAGGCTCAGCCGTCGCAGTCCGGACAGGGGTCCGCGGACCTCGAGCCGAACTTCCGCGCCGGTGGAGGTGCCGCGAAGCACCACCACGTCGGTCTGCACCTCTCCCCACGCCGCATGCTGGCCGTTCACGCTGGTGCGGGGGGTGTCCGGACCCTGGACCGCCGCCCACTGACCGAGGGAAAGGAAAGGGGCACCGGCGGGTTCGAGCGGGCGAGCGGCGACCGCGAGGATCACGTTTGACGCCGCATTCCAGGACACGACCAGTTCGCGCCACGAAAATCCCGGGAGGACGGGAGGAGAAATCAGGACCAGGGGTTCTCCTGGTGATCCGCTCGCGTGGAAGGTCGAGAAATCGGTCAGGGTGACCAGGCGCGCGTCCCCCGCCAGTCGCAGGACTGGAAGCAAGGCGGCCAGCGCGACCCACCAGGAACTGGAACAGCGACGCCCCATGAGATCACCTCCCCGCCGCATCCCGGCGGACATGATGCTCCACGGAAAACTCCTCCGTTTCCATGACGATGCCAACCTGTGAGAACTGGTCCTCAAACGGGGGAAAGAAGGCATCACCAAAGACGGTGCGGTTCACCCGGGTGAGGAAGAGCTCGGAGCACCGCGGAAGAAGCATCGCGTAGATCTCGGCACCACCCGCCACAAACACCTCGCGCGAATCCGAGGCCACCAGGGCGTCCAGTGCCGGCAGATCGGCAACCGCCCGGACGCCCGGTGCGGAAAAGCCGGAGCGGCTCAGGACAATGGTCTCGCGTCCGGGCAACGGACGCCCAATGGACTCAAACGTCCGACGTCCCAGGACAAGCCAGTGTCCGAGAGTCGCCTTTCGAAACCAGCGGAAGTCCCCGGGCAAATGCCACGGAATTCTCCCGTGATCCCCGATGACGCGATTCGCCGACATGGCGGCGATGGCCTTGAACATTCGCACCGCCTGATGCCCGCAAATTCCCGGAACACCGACAAACCAATTCCTGAATTCCTGACGAACGCCTTCCCCCCAGTGCAGGCTCGCCCGGCGGGGTCCCGTGCGATGGACTCCCCAGGGAACCCGCCCCGCATGATCTGGACCCTTTTCTGGCTCACCGGACGGCTCGCCGGCAGCGTGGGGGCCAGCGTGCTTCAGAAGCGTCTGCTCGGAGCCGGTGTCGGCATCGGCCACCTCTGGATGGTCACCTACGGCGTCATCGCGATACCCGCAGCCGGACTCCTTCTCGCCATCCCGATGCCGGCGGATCCCGCCTTCTGGCATCACGCGCTGACGGCCGCTGCGCTCGATGTGGCCGGCAATCTCGCGATGGCGGTGTCGCTTCGACAAAGCGATCTGTCCGTCCACGGCCCCCTCAACGCCTTCCGGCCGGCGATTGCCGGTCTCATTGGATGGCTGTTCCTGGGCGAGGTCCCCTCCGCGACCGGCCTCGGCGGCATGGCCATCCTGACGCTGGGCGCCCTGCTGCTGCTCGATCCGGGGGCGGCCGCCGGACGCCATGAACTCCACAAAAGCCTGGCAGGCGGCGCCTGGAGGCTGGGAGGCATCACGCTTTCAATCCTCGGCGCCTCGTCCCTGAAGCGCGCCCTCGAATGCGGCTCGGCGGCGTGGACGCTGGGCATCTGGGTGCTGGCTGGCAGCGCGGCACTCGCAATCGTGCGCCTCCTGCAACGTCGCGCGACCCGGGGTCCCTGGTCCCCGGGCCCGGCCGGTTCCGGACCGCAGGTTGCGGTCCACGCCGGGGTCTTCCTGGTGATGCAGTGGTGCACGCTCGAGATTTTCCAGCGAACGCTGCTCGCCTATTCCTTCGCCTGGTTCCAGTTGGGGATGGTGGCGCAGGTGATGCTGGGGCATTGGCTGTTTCACGAGCCGCAGATACGCCGCCGGCTGGCCGCCTGTGCGATCCTCAGTGCGGGCGCCCTGTTGATCCTGATTTCCGGCTGAGCCGCAGCCCGCCACCGCCCGCAACCCTCAACCCGGGGGCCAGCCCAGGGGACGTCCGCCCAGAAGATGGCAGTGGAGGTGCGGCACCGACTCGCCGCCGTGCGGTCCGTTGTTGATCACCAGCCGGAATCCGCTTTCCGAGAGACCCAGGGTCCTGGCCACCCCGGCCGCCGAGAGCAGCAGGTGTCCCAGCAATGCCTCGTCCTCCACCGACGCCTCGCCAACCCGTGCGATGGGCTGCTTCGGAATGACCAGCACGTGCACCGGAGCCTGGGGGTGGATGTCCCGGAACGCGATCACCCGGGCATCCTCATACACAATGTCCGCAGGAATCTGGCGGGCGATGATCCGTTCGAAGAGCGTCATCGGGAACCGGGTTCAGCGGACCACCAGCGCCGTTTCGCGCGCTCCAGGATCCCGCTCAAACCAGCCGCGCAGGGTTTCCACAATCCAGCCCTCAAGCTCGTCACAGGCCGGACACCAATGCTTGCGTCCGGTCAACTGCTTGACGCACCCCCGCAGCCCGCGGAACTCCAGGCGGCGCGGTCGTCCCGCCATCTGCTCCTCCAGCAGACGGCGCAATTGCTGGAAAAACTCCAGTTCCCCGAGTTTGCCGGCCCCCGCCGCCAGGGCCCGGAGGTCGGCGGTGTGCACCCGCGCGTCCAGCACGTCCATCACCTGGGACTGGATGCCAAACCCGTCCAGCACGCGGGCCAGTGCCGCGGCAAACTCCGCCACGGTGACAAACTGCCTTCCCTGGTCGTGCTTGAAGTAGTGCAGCACCCCGGCGGCCGCCTGGCGGAGGACCTCGGGATCCAGGGACGCGGCGGCGTTCCCCACGAACTCCAGGGTGAGGTGCTCCACGGAGCACGGCACGTGAACGCCCGAGGCATTCTCGAGCACCAGACAGTCTTCGTGCAGGGCGATCATGAATCTTGTGGGCGGGCCAGCACCTCCTCGACGTCGGGAATCAGGGCCATTTGACGCCGGTCGGGCAGCGGTTGGGCGACGATGCGATGGACCTCGTCCACAAATTCCCCAATCTCCTGGAACTCCCGGTAAATGCTCGCGAACCGCACGTAGGCGACGGCATCCACGCCCCGCAGGGCGCGCATCACCCGCTCGCCGATCTCGCCGGCCGGGACCTCGCGATCAAAGCCCCCAAGGATCTCCCCGGCGATCCGCTCGGCGGCATCCGCCAGCACCTCCCCCGACACGGGACGCTTCTGGCAGGCCCGCGTCATGCCGGCCAGCAGCTTCTCCTTGGAAAACGACTCGCGCCGCCCATCCCGCTTCACGACCACCAACTCCTGTTCCTCGATGGCCTCGTAAGTGGTGTACCGGTACTCGCAGGACAGGCACTCACGACGGCGACGGATCACCGCGCCCTCCCGGGAACCGCGGGAATCAATCACCTTGTCATCCTGGCCGCCGCATCTGGGACATCGCATACCGGTCGCACCGCAACACCACCGGCTGCGGATACCCCGTGACTAGCCCACAAGCTGTTGAGAGGTCAATCGGATTGCGCGAGAAACCGTGCCTTCCCGGCGACACGCCGGAGGCAAATGAACTGCCGGTGCCCGCACTAGCGGATCAATTCCTCCGCGATTTGCACGGCGTTCAGAGCGGCCCCCTTGAGCAACTGGTCTCCGGCCACCCAGAACGCCAGCCCATTATCGAAGGCCAGGTCCTTGCGAATGCGGCCCACAGCGCAGTCAAACTGCCCCGATACCTCCAGCGGCATCGGATACCGCTGCCGTTCCGGTTCATCCACAACGACCAGCCCGGGCGCCGCGCGCAGCACCGCACGGGCAGCCTCCGCAGTCACCGGACGCTCGAATTCAGCGCTGACCGCCACCGAATGGGCGCGATAGACCGGAACCCGGACGCACGTGACGGACGCCCGGAAACCCGGATGATGCATGATTTTCCGGCCTTCGTTCTGAAGCTTCATTTCCTCGCGCGTGTAGCCGTCGGGAAGGAACGAGTCCACCTGCGGCAGGACATTGAACGCAATCTGATGCGGGTACACCTCCCGGGTGACCGTCTCCCCGGCGGCAATCTGGCGGACCTGCCGTTGCAGCTCCTCAATGGCCCGGGCTCCGGTACCGGAAACCGCCTGGTAACTTGCGGCCACCAGGCGGGTGACACCAAAGGCCTGGTGCAGGGGATACAGCGCCATGAGCGTGATCGCGGTCGTGCAGTTGGGATTGGCGATGATGCCGTGGTGATTCCGCAGGTCGCCGGCATTGATCTCCGGCACGACCAGGGGCACCGCCGGGTCCTGGCGGAAGGCGCTCGAGTTGTCCACCACCACGCATCCGGCCGCCACGGCCCCCGGCGCCAGGTCGCGGGAAATCGCCCCGCCAGCGCTGAACAGGGCCAGATCCACGCCGGAAAACGAATTGGCGGTCAACTCGGTCACCGGAATCTCCGCGTCGCGGAAACGGAGCGTGCGTCCGACGGAGCGGGCGGACGCGAGCAGGGTGAGCTTCCCGACCGGGAAGTTGCGGCGCTCCAGGGTCTGGATCATCTCCACCCCCACAGCACCCGTGGCCCCAACGACGGCCACATGCGGATTCCGATGCATAAAGGAGCGCGGAGCCTAGGCACGAGCCGCCCCGTGTCGAGACGAATTGCCCCGGGAATCCGGGACCACGGACCAGATGCCCGGCCCGGTCGCCATGGCCGGCACCGGCCGGCGCGGGCCGGCCGGATTCAGGATCCGCCGGACTCAACGAGGAGCGTCCCTCGCAGATCTTCAGCCTCCCCAGCCGCACACATCGCGCTAGCCTGACGCCATGAGCGCCTTCACCGAGGTGGCACCGGACGTCTTCCGGTGGACCGACACCTGCAACGTTTACGTGGTCCGCGACGGGGACGCCGCGCTGCTGGTGGACCTTGGGGACGGCACCGTCCTGGATGCCCTCGGCGAGCTGGGCGTGCGAAGGGTGGAGTGGGTGTTGTTCACGCATCATCACCGCGAGCAGTGCCAGGGGGCGCACCGTTTGGAAGCTCTCGGGATCCCGGCCGCCTGTGCCGCCGCAGAACGGGCCTTTTTCGAAAAGCCGTCTGACTTCCGCAAGATGCGCCCCTCGCTGGGCGACGCCCATTCCGTGTACGGGGCCAGCTATATCCGCCCGCCGATCCTGCCCGTGCCGATCCGACAGACCTTCGCCCGCATGGATGACTTTCCGTGGCGCGGACGTGAATGGGTCTGCGTGCACACCGGAGGCAACAGCCCGGGACACATGACCTACCTGTTGCGGCTCCCGGACCGGTGGCTCGCGTTCAGCGGCGACGTGATGATGTCTGGCGGCCGTCTGCACACCTGGTACGACTCGGAGTGGGACTACGGATTCGCCAAGGGCCTGTACGAGCTGGGAAACAGCGCCGGGCTGCTCGCGGGCTACGATCCGGTGACCCTCCTGCCCTCGCATGGCCCGGTGATCCGGGACGGGCGGGCCGCCCTGCTGGACTATGTCGCCCGGCTCCGCCGTCTCGGCGGTCTGGTGCTGCGCGGTTATGATCTCTTCCGGTTCGCCGGCTGCGACCAGGACACCGTCAGCCGTCCGACCACGGTGCCGCACCTCCGGCAGGTGTCGCCGCACCTTTTCAAGTTTCAGGGACCCGACTACTGGCCGAATCTCCACCTCCTGCTGGCGGACAACGGGCATGCCCTGATGGTGGACTGCGGACTCTTCGACCGGACGTTTCTCGACACCGCGCTGGGCCGGATGAAGGAGCGGCTCGGGTTGAAGGCGATTGACGCGGTGTTCGTGACCCACATGCACGGCGACCACGCGCTGGAGGCGGAACACATCCGTCAGACCCACGGTGCGGCCCTCTGGACGATGGAGGGCGTCGCGGACACCTTCGAGCGGCCCTGGGACTACGACCTCGCCGCGCTGCTGCCGAGTTATGGCCTGGCTCATGGCCCGCTGCGGTTCGATCGGGTGCTGCGCGACGGGGAGGTGGTGGAATGGCAGGGCCACACTCTGGTCTGCGACTGGATGCCGGGGCAGACGCCCTACCATGCCTGCCTGCATGGCGAAATTGACGGCAGGCGTGTGGCCTTCACCGGCGACAACATTTTCGCCAGTCCGACCGATCCAATGCAGGGCGGCAACGAGGCGGTGGTGGCCCGAAACGGCGGCGCCCTGGAGGAAGGCTACCTGTACGCCGCCCAGTACCTGCACGGCATCGCTCCCGACCTGCTCCTCGGCGGCCATGGCTGGGTGATCTCCAATCCGGCGCCGCTCGTGGAGAGGCTCCGGGTGCGCATGGAGGCGCTGCGCGACGCCTTCCGGGCCTTGAGTGGCGGAGAGGACTACCGGTACCGCTTCGATCCCTACTGGGTGAGGGCACACCCCTATCGGATGCGGGTTCGTCCGGGGGTCCCGGCATCATTTCAAGTGAGGGTCCGCAACTACCAGCAGCAGCCGCAGCAACACCGGATCGTCTTCCGAACCCCGCCCGGCCTGCGGGTCGAGCCGTCGGTGATCGAGGGGGAGATGACGGACACCGGCATTGCCGCCGTCACCGCGAGCGTCGAAGCATCCGACGTCGCGGCGCCCGGCCTGCATCTGGTCGCGATGGACATCACCCGCGACGGGGTCCGCCACGGGGAACTCTTCGATTTCCTCGTCTGGGTGGGTGATTTTCCCGGAGATGCCTGAGCCCCGAAGGCCAACACCGCCCCCGGAAGGTCGGAGTTTGACTTGGAATCCCGCCCGGATTGAGGCACCAGTGATTCCGTATGGATTCCCGCGGGTTTCTTCCCTGGATGCTGGCTGCCCTGGCGGCGGCCAGCGGTCCCGTGTGTGCCGCCGTGGACCGGGAGAAGCTCCCGCCAGCGGCAATCGAACCGGTGGATTTCCAAGTGGACATCGCGCCGTTGTTTGCCGAGCGATGCCTCAACTGCCACGGCTCGAAGAAGCAGGAATCGGGGCTGCGTCTCGATGATCCCACCGAGGCGTTGAAGGGCGGCGAACACGGTCCCCTGCTCGTGCCGGGGAACTCGGCCGGGTCGTTGATCGTGGCCGTGCTGGCGGATGCCCACAGCGAACTGGCGGCCATGCCCAAAAAAGGCGAACGCCTGACGCCGGAGCAGATCGGACGGATCCGTGCCTGGGTGGACCAGGGTGCCCCGTGGTCCACGACGCATGCCGCGGCGGACGCCACTGCACCTGCGAGCACGACGGCGGCGGCGCGACGCGACCATTGGGCTTGGAAGGCGCCGGAGCGTCCGAAGCCCCCGGTCGCTGGAAATCCGGTGGACGCATTCGTCCGGGCACGACTGGTGGATTCCGGTCTGGAACCCTCCCCGGAGGCCGACCGATACACCCTGTTGCGGCGGCTGCACCTGGACCTGACCGGCCTGCCGCCGACGCCCGAGGAGGCCGATGCTTTCGTGGCCGATGCGGGGTCCGACGCCTGGGAACGCCGGGTGGAAGCCCTGCTGGCTTCCCCGCACTACGGAGAACGCTGGGGCCGCCACTGGCTGGACGCGGCGCGCTACGCCGATTCCGACGGATTCGAAAAGGACAAGCCACGGTTCGTCTGGGCGTACCGCGACTGGGTGGTCAATGCGCTGAACCGGGACCTCCCCTACGACCGGTTCATCGTCGAGCAACTTGCGGGCGACCTCCTGCCGGACGCCACCGACGAGCAGGTGGTGGCCACAGGATTTCTGCGCAATTCAATGCTCAACGAGGAGGGCGGCGTGGACCCCGAGCAGTTCCGCACCGACGGGCTGATTGACCGCATGGATGCCATCGGCAAGTCGGTCCTCGGGATCACCATCCAGTGCGCCCAGTGTCACAACCACAAGTTCGATCCGGTGTCGCAGGAGGAATACTACCGGCTGTTCGCCTTCCTGAACAACGACCACGAGTCGAGCCGCGTGTACTACACCCCGGAACAGCAGATGCGCGTGGGCGATCTCGTCCGTCAGATCCGGGATCTGGAGGAGGGATTGCGCCACACCACGCCGAACTGGGAAACCCGGATGGCCGCCTGGGAGGACGCGGTGGGCTCGAACCGGACCGAGTGGCAGGTGGTCGAATGCCGCAACGCCGGGGACAACGGGGAGCGATTCTACTACCACGACGACGGCTCAATCCGGGCCGCGAGCTACGCGCCCACGTTCTGGACAGCGCATTTCCGGGGCACCAATCACCTGACCTCCATCGGGGCATTCCGCCTGGAGCAACTGCCGGACCCCAACCTGCCCTGTGGCGGACCGGGACGTTCGATCCATGGCATGGCGGCGCTCAGCGAATTCCGGGTGGAGGCCGTGGACCTCGCGAATCCCACGAACCGGTTCCAGGTGAAGTTTATTCGGGCCACCGCCGACTTCGAGAACGCCGAGAAACCGCTGGAACCCGAATTCCAGTCCGAAAGCCGCAACCGTAAGGACGGCGACCACCGCACGTACGGACCGGTGGCCCATGCGATTGACGGCAAGGACGACACGGCCTGGGGCATTGATGCGGGTCCCGGACGCCGGAATGTCGCGCGACAGGCGGTGTTCGTCCCCGAAAAGCCGGTCGAGTTTCCGCAGGGCGTCCTGCTGGAGTTCCGCCTCGATCAGAAGCACGGCGGTGACAATTCCGACGACAATCAAAACCACAACCTCGGACGCTTCCGCCTCAGCGTCACCGCCGCGACCAATGCCGTGGCCGACCCGGTGCCGGCGTCGGTTCGCCAGATCCTGGCCATGCCCCGGGACCAGCGCCGTCCGGCCCAGGTGGCCACCGTGTTCTCCCACTGGCGCACGACCGTGCCGGAGTTCCAGGAGACCAACGACCGCATCGAGGCGCTGTGGCGGCAGTGGCCCGAAGGCACGCCCACTCTGGTGCTCGCGTCGCGGGCCAACCGGGGCCCCGGGGACGAACGCCGGCCGACCCAGGTGTTCAAGCGCGGCGACTGGTTGAAGCCCGGAAACGAGGTCACGTTCGGGACGCCCGCATTCCTGAATCCGCTTCCCGAGGATGCCGATGAATCGCGACTGACCCTCGCCCGCTGGCTGACCGACCGCAGGGCGCCGACGACCGCGCGCGTGGCAGTCAACCGGGTCTGGCAGACCTATTTCGGAACCGGCCTGGTCGAAACCCCGGAAGATTTCGGCGTGCAGTCCCCGGAGCCCTCGCATCCGGAGTTGCTCGACTGGCTGGCCGTCGAATTCATGGAACCGGCGGTGCGCGCCCCCGGCGAGACCGCGCCGGCGGCATCATGGTCGCTCAAACATCTCCACCGCCTCATCGTCCATTCGGCGACGTACCGGCAGTCCTCCCACGTGACCCCGGAGCACCTGGAGAAGGACGCGTACAACCGCCTGCTGGCCCGCGGCCCGCGCTTCCGCGTCGAGGGCGAAATCGTGCGCGACATCGCGCTGTCCGCGAGCGGACTGCTCCATCCGGCCATCGGCGGACGCAGCGTGTACCCGCCCGCCCCGGAGTTCCTGTTCCAGCCCCCGGCCAGCTACGGACCCAAGGTGTGGATCGAGGAGACGGGGCCCGACCGTTACCGCCGCAGCCTTTACGTGTTCAAGTTCCGCAGCATTCCCTATCCGGTGCTGATGAATTTCGACGCGCCCAACGGCGATTTCTCCTGCGTGCGGCGTCCACGCTCCAACACGCCGTTGCAGGCGTTGACCTCGCTCAATGAGACCCAGTTTCTGGAGGCGGCGCGCGGGCTGGCCGCCCGGACCCTCAGGGACGCCGGGCCCACGGATGACGAGCGGATCACGTTCGCCTTCCGGCGCGTGCTGTCGCGTCCACCGACGGACGGCGAGCATGCCGAGCTCAAGGGACTGCTGGAGCGGCAACGTCAGCGCCTCGCCGACGGCTGGTTGAGCGCCCACGAACTGGCCTCCGGACGCCCGGAGCGGCCGGAAGTGCCGCCCGGCTCGACCCCCACCCAGCTTGCGGCATACACCGCGGTCAGCCGGGTCCTCCTGAATCTCGACGAAGCCATCACCAAGGAATAGCCCCCATGAAACGCCTCACCGTGTCCGAACACGCCGTCGCCGAACGGCAACGGCACCTCACCCGTCGCTGGTTCTTCAAGGACTGCGGGGTTGGGCTGGGAGCCATCGCCCTGCGCTCGCTCCTGGGCGACCGGCTCGGGGCGGCATCCACCGCGCTGGCCGGCAATCCCCTGGCGCCCCGGAACCCGCCCCTGCCCGCCCGTGCGAAGCGGGTCATCTACCTGTTCATGGCCGGAGCCCCCAGCCACCTCGAGCTCTTCGACTACAAGCCCCAGCTGGCGAAGTTCAATGGCACCCTGCCGCCTCCGGAGCTGCTCGAGGGCTATCGCGCCGCCTTCATCAATCCCAGTTCCACGCTGCTGGGCCCCCGGTTCGCATTCCAGCGGCACGGGCGCTGCGGCATGGAACTGGGCGAACTCCTCCCGCACCTCGGCGGCGTGGCCGACGACCTCACGCTGATCCGTTCCATGCAGACGGATGCCTTCAATCATGCCCCCGGCCAGATCATGATGAACACCGGCTCGCAGCAGTTTGGCCGCCCCAGCCTTGGAGCCTGGACCACCTACGGCCTGGGCTGCGAGACCCGGGACCTGCCGGCCTACGTCGTGTTCAGCACCGGCAGCAAGGGAACCAGCGGCGGCGCGTCGAACTGGGGCTGCGGTTTTCTGCCGACGGTGCACAACGGGACGCTCTTCCGGACCGGCGGCGAACCGGTCCTGTACCTGTCCAATCCCGCAGGTGTGGACGACGCCCTGCAGCGCGACACCCTGGACACCGTGAACCGGTTGAACGCGCGCCGGCTTGAAACCGTGGGGGATCCGGAAATCGCCGCCCGCATCAGCGCCTTCGAGATGGCCTACCGGATGCAGCATGTGGCGCCGGAGGTGATGGATCTGACGCGCGAGCCGGAGAGTGTCCGCGAACTGTACGGCGCCGAGCCGGGTCGTCCGACCTACGCCAATGCCTGTCTGCTGGCGCGCCGGATGATTGAGCGCGGCGTCCGCTTCGTGCAGATCTTCCACGAATCCTGGGATCAGCACGGCAACCTCAAGGCGGATCTCCGGCGCAACTGCGAAGTGACGGACCGCGCCAGCGCCGCCCTCGTGAAGGACCTCAAGCAGCGGGGCCTGCTGGAGGACACCATTGTCATCTGGGGCGGTGAGTTCGGACGCACCCCGATGGTGCAGGGCGGCGATGACGGACGGGACCATCATCCCAACGGATTCAGCTACTGGGTGGCGGGTGGCGGATTCAAACCCGGGCTGACATTTGGCGAGACCGACGAACTCGGGTTCAACGCGGTGAAGGACCGGGTGCATGTGCACGACTTCCATGCCACGCTGCTGCACCTGCTTGGCTTCGACCACGAGCAGCTCACCTTCCGCTTCCAGGGACGCGACTTCCGCCTCACTGACGTCCACGGCGAAGTCGTCCACGGCCTGCTGGCCTAAGCCGGCCCGGGAGCCGGTTGCCACCATGAAACAGATTGTCCTTCCCGCCATGGTCTCCGCGCTGCTTGCCCTGCCTGCCGCCGGCCGGAGCCTTGAGCTGATCGTCAACACCGCCGGCAACGACAACACCCCGGACGCCCGGCTCACCTTTGTCGAGGCCCTGCTCCTCGCCAACGACGCCCTCGGCCGCCCGATGTCCGCCGGAGAATCGGTGCTCATGATCGAGGACGACGCGGGCGACGACCTCGTCATCCGCTTCGCCATCCCCGGCAGCGGCCCGCAGATCATCGCCGCGCCACCGGGCGGGTTTCCGCCGCTGCTCGCCCCCGGATTCGCCCGGACGCTGGTGGACGGCTATTCGCAGCCCGGAGCGCGTCCGAACTCCGCGGGACCCGGGGATGCCAACAATGCCGTGCTGCGGATCGTGCTCGACTGTCGCGTGCTCGAACCCGATCCCCACACCCTGGAAACGCCCGACTGGTCGCTGCGCCTCGCCGGCGCAAACATTCACGTGCGTGGATTCTCCGTGCTCGCCAGCCAGGACTCGCTGAACTACGGCGTGTACTTCAGCGACGGCGCCGCCGGGGGCCAGGTGAGCGGCTGCTGGTTCGGCATCTCGCCCGACCAGACCCTTTTCAGTGGAGGCGAGGTGGCAATTGCGGCGTACGGCACCGAAGGCGGCCATGTCTTCGGTTCGGATGGCGACGGCGCAAACGCCATGGAGGAACAAAACGTCATTGTCGCTCACGCCATCGCCATCCAGTTCGAGGAAACACGCGACGTCGTCGTCAGAAACAATCTCATCGGGGTGCTGCCGGACGGGCGGACGCTTCCGCCCGCGGAAATCCGCGAGGCGCTGGAAGGCGACGCGATCGAAGGGGCCGATCTCGAGGGCACGATCACCATCCGACGGAATGTCATCGGCGGCATGCGGGGCGATGTCATCGAATTCTACGGTCCGGCCGAGCGGCTCGTGCTTGCGGGCAACTGGATCGGCGTGGCCATGGACTCCATCACGCCGCTGCCCAACGGCAACTTCCTCAGGGTCCAGAAGGTCCAGGCGGTCATCGGCACCGGAGACGGTGCGCCCACCGGTTCCGCAGCTGCCAACCGCATCTACAACCACACCGGTTACCTGTTTCGCTATCCGCGCCCGGACACCCGCGTGGTCCAGCGCGGCAACTATTTTCGCGGCAACACCGGACCGTCGCACGAACTGCTGGAGCACTCCCTGGCCGGCCTGCGGCTCGGACGCGACACTGACCTGGCGCCAGTGCTTTCTGACGATTCCACCCGCCAGCAGATCCGCGGCAGCGTGCCGCTCAGCGGCCCTGGCGACGACAATCTCACTCCCGCCGCGGTGGACGTACATCTCGCCAACCCGGATCCAGACCCGGACTCGCGGGTCATGGGCCTGCGGATCGCGACGTTCATCGAGGGTGGCCCCGACGACCTGGACCCGGCGCCGGGTGCATTTGCCTTCGACCTGACCGGAGTGCCCGGCATCCATCTCGCCACCCATCTGGTGATCACGAGCACCCTGAGCGACGACTCGGGGTCGGACACTTCGCCATTCTCAAACCCGCTCGCGCTGATCCCGCAGAGTTCGTCCATCGCCATCGCGCGTGACGGCGACGACGTCGTCCTGACCTGGGAGGATCCGGCCTATGGCGCCCAGTTTCTGGTCGGGAATCTGGCCGACCCGGACGGCTGGTCGGACATCCCGGGTGATTCACCGTGCCGTGCCCCCCTTTCGCTCAGTGACCAGGCGTATTTCCGGCTGAAGCACCGGTGAGGGGTTCTTGACGCTCCGCCGCCACCACCGGTGGGTACGAGAGTCCTCGCGAGCCACCTGCGCGTGGAGTCCCCACAGGCCGGGCCACGGGTTGGCCGTACGGCTCGGCGGGAGCCTCGCCCCACCGGGTAAGGTGCCATACTCCACTAGACAGGACACACACCCCACCGGACAGGAGCCTTGCCCTACCCGGCATGAGCCACGGGAACGGCATGCTCAAGGCGGCCCGCCCGCGAAAAGCAGTGCCACAAATATCAATGTTAGTGCCAACAGCGCCGCGCCGGCGACGGGCCAGCGGCGCAGTGCGGCATCCAACGGATCCAGAACCCGGCCCTGTGCCATCGCTGCGCGGGCCACCCGTTCCCCGGTGCAGATGACATCCCCTTCGGGGATCCGGGGCAGCCGCATGCTCCAGCGGTGCAACACGACGGCCAACCCCGCTCCAACCAGCACCGGCCAGAGGGCGGCCCACAGCGCCTTTGGATCCAGCGTTTGCCCGGCATCCCCGCCAAGGACAGCAGAATAGAGACTCCATGGCACCGCGACCGCGGCGATCGCAGTGATGGCCCACGGAACGGTCATTCCGGCGGGGGCGGGACGATCCGTTTCCGGCGGCGCCAGCGCGGCAAGACGTCCCATGAAGTGCAGCATCAGCAACGCGCTGCCCGCGGCGGAAAGCGTGGCGAGGACCTTGAGCAAATCGCTGTCGAAGTACGGCTTGGTCGCCAGCTTTGCGACCGCACCGCCGGTGAGCGGCAGCCCGGCAAAGCTCAATGCCAGGACAGCGCACGGCAGCAGCACCCGCCACCGAACTCGCGCCGGCGTCAGGCCGACAACGCCCACGGCGAGGAAGAGCGCACCCTTCACGAGCACGTGGTGCACCGCGTAGAACGCCGCCGCCATGCCAGCCTCGGCCCGACCGGTGGCCAGTCCGACGCCCAGCAACGCAGCGACGAGGCCCATCTGGCTCACGCTGGAGTACGCCAGCACCGTTTTCGGATTGGCCTGCGTCACGCCAATGGTCACGGCGTAGAACGCCGTGACCATGCCAATCACCGTCAGCGCCATCCCCCAGGCGGTCAGCACCGTCCCCAGGGGCAGCAGGGCGATGAAGCCGATGACACCCGTCTTGATGATCGCCCCGCTCAACACCGCCGACGCCGGCATGGGCGCGGCCGGATGCGCCAGCGGCAGCCAGCCGTGCAGCGGCACCAGGCCCATCTTCAAGCCGAAGCCCAGGATCAGGAACATCAGCGTCTGCGCGCGGAGCGGCGAGGCGGGCAGTGCGGCCACGACGTCGCGGATGAGCACCGAGTCCCCCGGCGCCGCCGCGGCCAGCAGCACGAACGCCAGCAGCAGGAACGCCTCGCCGAGCACGGCCAGCACCAGATACACCATCGCCGCGCGTCGTGCCGGGGCGGTGCCGTCGTGAACCACCAGACCGTACGCGGCGAGGCTCATCAGCGAATACAGCAGGTAGAAGCTCGCCAGATCGCCGGCGAGGAAGACGCCCAGGCAGCCCGTGAGCGTGAGCAGCCAGTACACCGCGAACCGCCCCGCGTACCGGTCGTCACGCAGGTACGCACCGGTGTAGGCCCCCGCACAGGACCACAACAACGCCACCGCGCCCAGCAGCAGCGCACGGGGGGGAGCCAGGGTGAGCGTGAGCCGCAGCCGCGCCGGGTCGAGGACGACGGCCGCCCCCTCCGGCACGAAGCAGGCGGCGGCCAGCGCCGGCAGCGGCGCCAGGAACAACAGCCGCGGCATCCGTTCCCGCCAGCGGCGCGAGCGGCAGGCCACCACGAACAGCGCCGGCACAATCAGCGTGGCCAGCAATGCCGCCGCGCCGCCCGGGCTGGAAATCGAGATCACGCCGAGGGTCATGGCACGGTCACCTCCGGGGCCTTGCCAATCCCGATCGCCGCCAGGTTGGCGGGGACGATGGCGGAGAATCCCAGCAGCAGCGAGCAGAGCGCCAGCGCGAGCACGATGACTTCACGCTGACGCGACACGGGCGCCCGGAGCGCGAGGGGTTCCTCCACACGCGCGAGCGCCGGATTGAGGATCCGAAACACGTACCCGACCGAGAGCAATCCGCCCGCGAGCATCACCAGTGCCCACCACCACTGGCCGGTGGTGATGGCGGCCGACAACAGAAGCCATTTGGCCCGAAACCCGCCGCTCGGCGGCAGGCCGATGAGGGACATGCCGCCGATGCCCATCGCCAGCACCGTCAGGGGCAGCGTACGGCCAAGTCCACGCAGGCCGGCGATCAGGTCGCCGCCCAGCGCACCGGCCAGCAGGCCCGCCGCCAGAAACAGCGCCGCCTTCGCGCACGCATGCGACACCGCCTGCATCAACCCCCCGGTCAGCACCGCGGTGTGGACCCCTCCAGCCCCCGCGGCCAGCAGCGGAAACATCAGGAAGAGGTAGCCAATCTGCGCGACCGTGGAGTAGGCGATCATCATCTTCAGCCGCGCCTGCCGCAGCGCGAGTCCGCCTCCGAAAAGGATCGCTGCGGCGCCCAACGCGGCGATGAGCTGCGACGCCATGACCTTCGACAGGTCGGGGCTGAGGCCGAGCCACAGACGGACGACCAGGAAGAACGACGCCTTGACGACCAGCGCGGACAGGATGGCGCTGGCGGCGGGCGGCGCACCTCCGTGCGCGGGCGGCAACCACAGGTGCAGCGGGAAAAGCGCCGCCTTGGCAAACAGGCCGGCAATCATCAGCGCGACCGCGACCGCGCCCAGCGGCCCTCGACCCAGGCGGCCCGAGAGCATCGTGAGGTCGAGCGTACCGAAGGTGCCGTAAACCAGAGCCGCCCCGAGCAGGTAGAGCACCGATCCCAGCAGGGCGAACATGAGGTAGCGCAGGGCGGCCTCGAGCGTTTCCGCCCGCCCGTCGAGGCAGACCAGGGGCACCCCGGCGAAGGTGAGCAACTCCAGTCCGACATAGAGGCTGAACAGATCGTTGCTCAGGAAGACCGCAAGAAGCGCATTCCACACCCCCAGCACCAGCACCCAGAACGAGAGCGGCCGGCGCGCCTCCCGGATCCCGGCGGGCGTTGAAAAATCGGTCCGTGCATACAGGAGGACCGCGGTCATGACCACAGCCGTCATCACCACCATGGCCGCAGAAAATCCGTCGGCCCGCAGCGCCACTCCGAGCGGAGGCGCCCAGTCGCCGACGACGTAAACCAGCGCCGCGTCGGTGCGCAGCACCATCGCGAGAATGGACAGGCTGATCGCGAGGCCGATGGGTGCCATCAGCACCGCGAGGCGTTCCGCCGCGCGGCCGCCAAACACGAACCCGGCCAACGCCCCCAACACCGGCGTCATCAGGGCCAGCACCAGCAGGAAACCGCCCGGCGTCGTGACCGGCGCGTCGCCCAGAACGGATTGGAGCGCGGGAGGGCCCATGGACTACGACACGCCGTCGGCGGGATCATCGGACGGCCGCGCCGCACGGCTTCGGGACTCCGCCCACCGCAGCAGCAGGGCAACGGCCAGCGCCGAGCCGGAGAACGCCACGACGATGCCGGTGATGACCAGCGCCTGCGGAACCGGATCGCCGCCGAAACCGGCGCCCGCGCCGCGTAGGGCGATGACACCAAAGAGCAGGAAAACGCCGCTGCTGAGCACGTTGAAGGCGATGATCTTTCGCAGCCATTGCGCGGAAAGGATCACGCCATACAGCCCCAGGCCCACCAGCACCGCGCCACCGAGGCCCATCCACGTTGCCGGGGTCATGGCCGGACCTCCGTTTCGGGCGGTCCTGCAATGAGGAGCGTGAGGATGACGGCGATGGACAGGATCAGCGGCAGCTCAATCGCGACGATCAAGGGCTTGGCCCAGCCGTCCGGGTAGGCGAGGAACGCCCCGGCCAGCCCGAATCCCGCAAAGGCGACGAGCAGGAACACCGCGGGGCCGATGATGATGGCCGTCCGGAGGCGGCGGCAGGAGACGGCAGGCAGCCGGGTCAGCCCCGCCGCCAGGGCGAGCATCCACATTGCCGCGAGCACCGCACTGCCGGGGAACGCCCCACCCGGCGCGTCGGCGCCGTTCCAGACCATGTGAATGCCGACCAGAATTCCAAACGGCGGCAACACCTGGGCCAGGAGTCTCAACGCGCCGTGGGATTCCACGGAAGGAATGCGGGGCGCGCCACCCCAGGCCCGGTCCGGGGCCAGCGACCAGACCCCGATCAGCGCGAGAAACAGGACGACCTTCTCAAGCAGTGTGTCGAGCGCGCGATAGGCCAGCAGCACACCGGTGACCGGGTTGCCGAGTCTGGTGGCCCCCAGACTCGCCGCCGCCTGCGGGGCGAGGGTCGGTGCCGGCTCGGGCAACTCCAGCACGATGGCCGCCAGGGCGGCGACAACCCCGGCGCACAGGAGGCCAACGCCGACGCGCATCGCGGTGCCCGCCGATGGCGAGGCGGTCGCGGCTTCATGACCCTTGCGGCGCAGTCGCGCGGCCGCACCAAAAAGCATCAGGCCCGAAAGTCCGCTGCCGATGGCCCCTTCCGTCAGCGCGACATCAGGCCCCGCCAGTCGCATCCAGGCCAGCATCAGCACCAGCCCGTACGCAACGAAACCCGCAATCGCCGCAAACGCGTCCCGCGCCGCCAGAATCCACCACGCCAACGCCACAAGCAGAACAATCAGGGCGAGGTCCACGCCCACGACGGCGCTCATGAATCGAGTCCCTTCTCGTGGGCAATCCGGCCGACGAGCTGTCCGACGGTCGCCGATGCGAGCAGCGCGAAGAGCCAGACGGCGATCAGCTTCAATGCGTCGAACGGCCACGCCACGCGCGGCAGCAGCGCCAGCACGATCAGGCCAAGCCCGAGGTTGTCCGCCTTGGTCAGCGCATGCAGCCGCGTCAAGGGGTCCGGGAACCGCAACAGGCCCACCGTCCCGGCAAGGAAGAAGAACACCCCGGCCACGATCAGGAGGACCGTCAGGATGTCCAGGATGCGGCTCACTCTGCCTCTCCTTTCCTTGGCGCCTTCACCTCCGCCCGCGCGACGCCGCGAAGGACGCCGACGGTCGCGAACGGCGCGAGGACCGCCAGCGTCAGGGCCACGTCCAGCGCCGCCCGAATCCCCGTCGCGACCCCGAAGAGCAGCAACGCGGCGATGCCACCCGTGCCCAGCAACTGCGCGGCCATCAGGCGATCCGTTGCCGCCGGGCCGCGCACCACGCGCACGAGGCCAAGCACCACGGTCGCGAGCACGCCGGCAGCGGCAATCAGGAAGACACTGGTCATGGGATGGGTTGGCCAGCGACCACGACATCCGCGTCGGGGCGCAGAACTCCGGTCAATACGGCCTCGTCCGCAGCCAACTGCCGGGCCACCGGCTGCCCGACATCCAGGCAGTGATACCGGATCACGCCGTCAGCCCCGGTCCCGACCGGCAGCGTTCCGGGCAGCAAACTCGTCAAGGCGGTGAACACGTCGCGACCCGGTCCGGCCGGGATGCCGACCCGGTACTCCACGAAACCGGGATTCAGCGGGAGGCGCGGACTCATCGCCCGGAGCGCGACGTCCACGCCCGCAACGACGGAATGGCGGATGAAATGCAGCGCCAGCCTGGGCAGCCCGGACAGGCGCACGCCAAAGGACTCCGGGGACAACAGGCGCAGGCTGACCCACGTCGCAGCCGCCGCCGCGAGCCCGCCGATGATCCCGTCGGGCGCAAGCTTCCTGAGAACATCCGAGCCGGCACCGGCATCCGCAGGAATCCCGGCCAGAACCAGCCAGAACGCAAAGAACGCAAGCATCCTCGACATCGCCGGGACGAGCGGATGAGGCGGCCCGGTGTGGGTTTCTGGGGAGTTCATGGCACGTTCGACCAAGGCGACAGGACAACAGTCCGGTTTGAGCAGGGTCAAGCGCCATTGGCGGCACTTCACCCCACCCCATCCCCACCGGTGGGGTGAGGCTCCCGCCGAACCGTACGTGTCGCCGCGAGCCGGGCCTTTGGCGACCCCACACGCGGACGGCTCCGCGGAGCGTTGCCCCACCGGGTTGGGGAACTAATGGGCAGTCTGATGGGCTGCGGGTCTAATCTGATGGGGTGAGGCCGTTACCCGGTGGGGTGAGGCTCCCGCCGAACCGTACGTGTCGCCGCGAGCCGGGCCTTTGGCGACCCCACACGCGGACGGCTCCGCGGAGCGTTGCCCCACCGGGTTGGGGAACTGATGTGCGGTCTGATGGGCTGCGGGTCCAACCTGATGGGGTGAGGCCGTTACCCGGTGGGGTGAGGCTCCCGCCGAACCATACGTGTCGCCGCAAGCCGGGCCTTTGGCGACCCCACACGCGGACGGCTCCGCGGAGCGTCCCCACCGGGTTCGGGAACTGATGGGCGCTCTGACGGACTACGGGTCCAATCTGATGGGGTGAGGCCTTGACCCGGTGGGGTGAGGCTCCCGCCGAACCGTACGTGTCACCGCGAGCCGGGCCTTTGGCGACCCCACAAGCAGACGGCTCCGCGGAGCGTTGCCCCACCGGGTTGGGGAACTGATGTGCGGTCTGATGGACTGCGGGTCTAACCTGATGGGGTGAGGCCGTTACCCGGTGGGGTGAGGCTCCCGCCGAACCGTACGTGTCGCCGCGAGCCGGGCCTTTGGCGACCCCACACGCGGACGGCTCCGCGGAGCGTCCCCCCCCGGGTTGGGGAACTGATGTGCGGTCTGATGGGCTGCGGGTCCAACCTGATGGGGTGAGGCCGTTACCCGGTGGGGTGAGGCTCCCGCCGAACCGTACGTGTCGCCGCGAGCCGGGCCTTTGGCGACCCCACACGCAGACGGCTCCGCAGAGCGTTGCCCCACCGGGTTGGGGAACTGATGTGCGCTCTGACGGACTACGGGTCCAATCTGATGGGGTGAGGCCTTGACCCGGTGGGGTGAGGCTCCCGCCGAACCGTACGTGTCACCGCGAGCCGGGCCTTTGGCGACCCCACACGCGGACGGCTCCGCGGAGCGTCGTATTGCCCCACCGGGTTGGGGAACTGATGGGCGGTCTGATGGGCTGCGGGTCTAACCTGATGGGGTGAGGCCGTTACCCGGTGGGGTGAGGCTCCCGCCGAACCGTACGTGCCGCCGCGAGCCGGGCCTTTGGCGACCCCACACGCGGACGGCTCCGCGGAGCGTTGCCCCACCGGGCAAGGAGCCACACCCCACTGCGGCATCAGTCCTGGCGCACGGCCGACACCACTTCGCTCAGGGTGAACACGCAGCGGTCCACGCGCAGACGGATTGCGGAACGTTGACCCGGTTCCGGGAGGAACAGGAGATCCTCGTCGAGTCCCAGCAGTCCTTCGAGGATTACCCCACCCGCCAGTTCAATCCGGCAGCGGTGTCCCAGCGGGATCCCCAAAGTGCGGGACAGCTCGCGCAACTGCTTTGCCCGCTGGCCCCGCCAGGATTCCAGTCCGTCGGGACCGTCCTCCGCACCCAGGTTCAACTCTTCCTGCATGGGGTCGTGGGGCGGGGGTTCCCTAAACGACGGCCACCGTGTTGGACAGCTCGCCGATCCCGGAAATGGCAATGATCACCTCATCCCCGGCGGACAGGGTGAAATCGTTCGGCGGGACGATCCCGGTGCCGGTCAGCAGCACGGCGCCCCGGGGAAATTCCTGGCTCCGGAACAGCCAGGAGGCCAGTTCGTCAAAGCGGCGCTTGATCTGAGAGACCCGGGTCTCGCCCCGAAACATCACTTCTCCCGCACGGTCTATGCGCAGGGTGATCGTCCAATCCCGGGCGGCCTCCTCGCTCACCCCCACGGTGATGCATGGGCCCAGGGCGCAGGAGGCGCGGTACACCTTGGCCTGTGGCAGGTAGAGCAGGTTTTCCCCCTCGATGTCGCGGGAACTCATGTCATTGCCGATTGAGCAGCCGACAACACGGCCCTGCGAGTTGAGCACGAGGGCAAGCTCCGGCTCCGGGACATTCCAGCTGGCATCCGCACGAATGCCCACCGGGTCGCCCGGGCCTGCCGCCTTTTCACCATACGCCTTGAAGAACAACTCGGGTCGGTCGGCGTCATACACCCGGTCGTAGGCCGTGGCACTGAAGTCCGATTCTTCCATGCGCGCCTTCTTGCTCCGAAGGTACGTCACGCCCGCCGCCCAGATTTCCTGTCCCTCCACCGGGGCCAGCAGGCGCACTTCGCCGCGCGCAAACCGTCGCAGCGGACCGTCCACCCAACGGGCGAGGCGGGTGGTCAGGTCGGGACGTTCCAGAAGCTCGGTCAGGCTGACCACGCCGACCCCGGTGAGATCCAGGACCGAGTCGTCCTCGCCAATGCATCCCACGGCGGGCCACGGAACATGGGGCGATCGGAACCGGCAGAGCTTCATGGGCGGCTGTGTTACCGCGTGGCCCTCCGCCCGACAAGCATGCGCCGCGCGAAACGCCGCCGCGCCGCCGGTTCAGCGGGCTGCGGTGGGCGCCGCCGACCAGTCCCACGTCGTCAGGCCGTCCAGATCCCGGATGAACACCTGGCTTCCAGCCACCGCCAGGTGCGCCCACGATTCACTCCCGGCGACCCGGCGGCGATCCAGCACCGTGAACCGCTCCGGCGAGGCGGCGAGGAGCAACAGGTCTCCCCGCTCGTCCAGCGCCAGGATTCGGGGACCATTGGCGACCAGGCTCCAGTACTTCCCAAATCCCTCGCCCGAAGTCCACCGCTCGGCACCCGTGGCGACCTCCAGACACGTCACACGCTGGCTGCGCAGGTGCAGGTAGGCATGGCCATCCACCACCACCGGCGTGGACATGTAGCCCTGCGCCTTGAATTCCCATGCGGGTACCAGACGGAGACCCGCCTCCCCGTCGGTGACCAGATCAAAGGCGTGGGTCCGTCCTCCGTACGCGCTGGTGAGGATCCGGTCCCCAACCACCACCGGGGTGAGGATGTTCATTCCGCGGAAAGCCTCGATGGGCTGGGTCCACAGGACCGCGCCCGTCCCGGGATCCAGCCCCGCAAGGTCGCTGCGGGTCTGCACCAGCACCTGGCGACGGCCCCCGGGTGAGGCCAGAACCGGCGAGGAGAACGCGCTGCCCATCATGCCGTCCGTGGATTCGAGGGCCCGCCAGACCACCGCACCCGTGGCGGCATCCAATCGCATCACCGCGCCACCCGCCTGCACAAACAACGCTCCGTCGTCCAGAAGCGGCGAAGAGACAAACCCGAAGGCCGGCAGCGGCGATCCGAGATCCGCCACGAAGTCCTTCCGCCACCGGACCTCGCCGGTGGCGGCATCCAGCGCCACGAGCACGTCCCGCATTCCCGCGACATAAAGGGTCTGGGTCTGCCCATCCCACGCCGGCGTGGACCGGATCCAGTCGCCATTCGATCTGGCGAAGAAGGGCACGCTCATGGCGCCCTCCCATTCCTGCCTCCAGAGCTCCCGGCCCGTGGCGCGGTCGAGTGCCCGCACGGTCTCGAACTGCTTCTCGCGGGTTTCGGTGACGAACACGCGGTCGGAGGCCACCACGGGCCCCGAATAACCCGGCCCCAACTCCACCCGCCACGCCTTGCGAAGGTGTGCCGGCTTCAGGTCCGCAGGCCAGGAGGTGCCGGAGATCTGGCCGTCCCGGGTAGGTCCACGCCACTGCGGCCAGGTGTCGGCAGAAGCCGAGACTGCGGAGCACAACACCACGGGAAGCAGGCATCGGGAGAGCATCTTGAGGAACGGAGCACGGATCCCGCAGGCGGCAACCCGGTCCGCCGACCGTTCCCTCCTTGACGGGATTCCCTGATTTGCGCTTGTTCGCACCATTGAACCCCGGGCGGCTGCCATCTGTTGCCGTGTGGATGACACCGCTGATTGCCGCGGGGTGCCTGCACGACCGTCCAACAACTCCCACGCCTCCTGCGCCCGCGCCCTCCCCGGGGACGTGGACGCTCACCGCGCTTTCCGGTGACACGGTCTCGTGGCAGCCTGACTTGGAGACCCGGGCGGTGGTTTTCATCTTTCTGGCCACTGAATGCCCGATCTCCAACCGGGTGCAGCCGGAGTTGTCCCGCCTGGCCGCGGAGTTCGAGCCGGGGGTGGCCTTTCTCCCCGTGTACCCCAACGACAGTGAGGATGCCGGGATGATTCGCCGACATCGGGAGGATTTCCATCTCCCTCCCGAGGCTTATCGGGACCCGGAGCAGCGGCTCGCGGACGCCCTTGGAGCGACGGTCACGCCGGAGGTCGTTGTCCTGACTCCCGACGGACGGCTGATCTATCGCGGCAGGATCCATGACCAGTTCTCCGGTCTGGGATCCGGACGCCCGGCCCCGGTGCATCACGATCTCGAGGACGCCCTCACGGCCCACCTGGCCGGTGCCCCGGCGATCGGGAAGGTCACCCAGGCCGCAGGCTGTCGCATCGAACGTGCTCCATGAATGCACCGCGTTTTGACTCGCGAAGGCTCCGGGTGCTGGCGGGCTGTTTCCTCGTGGTGTCGGCATGTTCCGCGGCCGCTTCACCGACCTATCACGAACAGATTGCCCCCATTCTGCAGGAGCACTGCGCCCCGTGTCATCGTCCCGGACAGCCCGGCCCGTTCCCGCTGCAAACGTATTCGGAGGCCCGCAAGCATGCGCGGGACATTGTCGAGGTGACCGCCCGGCGTCTCATGCCCCCCTGTCCGCCCGAGCCCGGAGCGCATCCCTTCGTCGGGGAGCGGCGCCTGGGCGCCGCCGATCAGCGGACGCTCAAGGACTGGGTGGAATCCGGGATGCCGGAGGGGGATCCCTCGAAGGGCCCCGCGCCGCGCACGTGGCCCTCGGGCTGGCAATTGGGGCCGCCCGATCTGATCCTGAAGCCCGAAGCCCCGTTTGAGGTTCCCGCCGAGGGTCGCGACCTCTACCGAAGCTTCGTCCTGCCGACGGGATTGTCCGAGACGCGTCATGTGGCGGCCTGGGAGCTGCGTCCGAACTCCCGTACGGCCCACCACGCATTCCTCCACGTGGACCGGAGCGGTGAGGCGCGACGACGGGATGCGCAGGATGCGGCTCCGGGATTTCCCGGCATGGACACGCCGCCCGGGGTGGAGGCCCCGAACGGACATTTTGCGAGCTGGCAGCCGGGGGCGGCGCCCATCCGGAACCCGCCGGGACTGGGCTGGACCCTGGAGCCCGGGTCGGATCTGATGCTGCAGTTCCATCTGCAACCGGTGGGCCGGATTGAAAGCTTTCAGCCGGAGATTGGCCTCTATTTCACCGACCAGGCGCCGACCAACCGCCCCGTGAAGCTGGGACTCGTCAACTATGACTTCGAGATCCCTGCAGGCACGGACAGCGTGATCGCCCGCGACGAATTCCTGCTGCCGGCTGACGTCCTGCTGCTCGGGGTGCTCCCGCACACGCATTATCTTGGGCATCGCGTCGAGGCACAGGCGGTGCTGCCCGACGGCACCGTGGATCCGCTGCTGCTGATCCTGGACTGGGACTTCAACTGGCAGGGCGCCTACCTCTACCGGGATCCGGTGTTTCTCCCGGCCGGGACCCGCCTCACCATGGCCATCCAGTTCGACAACTCGACGGGCAACCCCCAGAACCCGTTCTCGCCGCCACGAACCATCCGGTTTGGCCCCGACACGACCGACGAGATGGCGGAAATGTGGTTCCAGCTGCTGCCGATGAATCCCGAGGGGGCCGCGGCGCTGGACCGCGCGCTGATTGAGCGGACGATCCGGGACAACACCGCCTACTACAGCCGCCGGCTGGCCCTGAACCCGCGCGACGTGCCGGCCATGATCCAGCTGGGGCGGACGCTGCTTGCCCGCCGGCAGTTCGCGGAGGCGGAGGCGCGATTCCGCGAGGCGACCCGGCTGGCACCGGCATCGGACGAGGCGCAGTATTATCTCGGTCTTGCCTGCCGGATTCAGAACCGCCCTGGCGAGGCCGCAGCGGCCTTCCGAAAAGCACTGGAACTCAATCCGAAGCACGCGCGGGCCCACGGAAATCTCGGATTGATGCATCTGGGCGCCGGACGTGCCGACGTCGCGGCCTTCCACCTCAAGGCCGCCGCCGATCTCGATCCCACGGACACCCTGGCCCGCAGCGCCCTCGACCAGCTCCGCATGGAGCAGGACCGTCGCGAAGAGGCGTCCTCTCAGCCCCCCAAATAGAGCGTCGCGATCCGGTCAGGCCATGCTGCCGGCGCGGAAATCTCGCGGCGCACAGCCGAGGTGTTTTCGGAACGTCGTCGTGAGGTGGCTGTGGATGAATCCCCATCGCGAGACCCAGGGTGGAACACAAGTTCATGCAACCGTGACGGAAGCGACTCCGCCATGATCCGGATCTCCGCTGCGTCCATCTCGTGCAGCCGGTCTGCCCCCCCAAAGCGGCATTGGCACGACTCCTAAATCCAGCGCCGCACAATGCGTCCGCTTGAATCAACCGCCTCAGCGGTTCCCGGCTGGCCCATCATGAGGCTGGCGCCGGTCAACGCGCCTTCCCGATGCGCCCGCAAAACCGCACCGTTGATCCCGGCATTGAGGCCGAAGTCATCCGCGACAAACGCCAGTTGTTTTTGCCCGGTCACCGGGGCGGAGGCTGAAAATTGTCAGGGGGTTTGGCGAGATTTGCTTTGCCCTTCCGACCGGGTCGGGCCTGATCCTGCCCCCCCTTTCATGGCGGGCCCGCCCTTCAATCTTGTCACTGGTGCCACCGGATTCATTGGCCGCCACCTGGTCTGGCAGCTCCTGAGGTCGGGGGCCACGGTCCGGGTCCTCTGCCGGTCGGCGCAAAAGGCCCGGACGTTGTTCGGGGATGCCGTCGAAATCCACGAGGGGGATCTGGACGGGTCCCAGGGGGAAGACCGGGTCGCCAGCGCCTGCCGGGGGATTGGGAACGTCTACCACCTCGCCGGGCTCTACTGCTTCGGATGGCGCAACCGGGCTTCGCTGTGGCGCACGAACGTCGAGGGAACCCGCCGCATGCTCCAGGCGGCACGACGGGCGGGTGCGGACCGGTTCGTTCACTGCAGCACGGCCGGCATTTTGTCCGCACGGGGTCGGCTGATCACCCGTGAGGACCGTCCCGCCCGCCCACCCCCGGGGTGCGCCTACAAGATTTCAAAGTGGCACTCGGAGCAGGAGGCGCTGTGCGCGGCCGAGTCGGGCCAGCCGGTCGTGATCGCAAGCCCGACGGCTCCAATCGGATCTGGTGATGAGCGTCCCACCCCGACCGGACAGATGATCCGTGACCTCATGTGGGGTCGTTTTCCGGGGTGCACCCGCACGGGACTGAACCTGGTGGCCGTCGAGGATGTGGCCCAAGGGCTTGTCGCGGTGGCCCGCCGGGGCCAGCCGGGCCGTCGGTACATTCTCGGTCATGAAAATCTCTGGCTGGAAGAATTCCTGTCGCGGGTCGCCCGGCGGATCGGCCGGCCGGCGCCCAGGGCCTGGATCCCGTTTGGACTGGTGGCGGCGGCGGGAATTCTCAACGACGTGGCGGGCTTCGTGACGGGACGAGGGAGCGATCGCGTCTGTTGGGAGACGGCTTATTTCTCGCGGCAGCGTCAGTTTTTTGACCTTCAGGACACCATCGAGGAACTGGGCTGGCGTCCGCAGAATCGCCTCGACGACTCCCTCGATGAAGCCATCGCCTGGTTCGCACCAAGCGCTGCAGGTGGGCAGCGTGCGCACCCGGATTCCCAGGCAATCGCCGGTCCATGAGCGAAGGCCTTTTCTAGGTGGCTTGAGCGCTCGGGGGAACCGGCTCGCCCTGACAAAATCCAGGCACCCAATCCACCACCCGCTTGGCGGTGAGCGTCATGGCTTGATCCGCAGTCCCGACCTTCGGTCCCTGGGTTCCCCCGGCGTTCAGCCGGAAGGAACGGACCCTGGCCGGACGGACCCAGTGGCATGTCAGGGTCACTCCACTTGTGAACAGGTGGTGAATAGCGCGCCATTGAGCCGGTGAGGCGTTCGTGGGTGAATCCCCGTCGGATGGAACCATCGGTGACCTCGCGCGCGGTTGAAGCGGCCAACGCACTTTGGCATTCCCTGCCCTCGCGGGTTCGAAAAGCGGCCGTACGCCTCGTGACGGCCAACCTTGTCAACTTCGAAGACCTTGACGAAGAAGGGCTGAGCCTCGAGGCCGTGGTGTCCGTGCCCCCCAGGGTCGGGGTGGAAATGGAGTTCGATCCCGAAACGGAGGAGTGGATCCAGTGGTGCTCCACCCCGGGCTGCAACATCCACCAATGCGTCCACATCGCCGCCGTCCTCAGGCGCTACCTGGACCAGATGGCGGGTGACGGAGCCGAGCCCAAAGCGGCCGCGTCATCTGCGCCCGCAGCCCCATCCGAAAACACCAGCCTCGAGGCCGCGGCACGGAAGGCGAACGGACGGGCCCTGCGCGAGGCGGAGCGACGGTTTGTCCGGACCGTGAAGGAACTGTACCGCCAGGGCACGGTCACCGAGAGCGCGCTCTGGTCCCTGGGTTGGCCGGGACGCATGCCCAGCTTCGAGCGGGTGGATCTGTATTCAGAACCGCCCGAGTCCGAAATCGAGTTCTGGATGTACCTGTACGGCCTCGCCGAAGAGCGCGGGTACGGCATTCCGTCGTTCCTCCAGGAGGTCAAGCCCACCCCCGACTTCCTCGCCAAGCGGCAACGGCATTTCCGGGAGCGCGAGATCCGCAAATGGGAGGCGACGCTGCTGACGCTCAATGGACTCGCGGAGCGGCGCGAAGCCGGGAGGGTCGAGATCCGCTTCCGGCTGAACGCCCTGCGAATCCGGGTCGAGATCCGCACGGATGCGGGGCCCTGGCAATGGCTGAAGGGGGGGCGGTTCACCGATCTGGCCCATGATGGATCCCACCGGCTGGAACCACGGGCGGCGTCGTTGTGGTCGTCCTATCTGAGACTGGACCGGTTCGGCACCCACGAATGCGACCTCTCGGATCATCGTGTGGCGGAATGGCTGGGCGTCCATCTTCGGATTCCCGAGGCGGTCAAATACTTCGCCAACGAGGACGGTGAACCGCTGGTCCTGGCTCCGGATCCCCTGCGCTGGCAGGTGAACGAGCCCGACACGGAGGACGGAGATTACCGGTTTGCATTGGTGACCCATGAGGGCAAGCCCGTCCCCAAGATCCTGGCTACGCTGCAGGGCACGCCGACGGTGTATCTCACCGCCAAGGGCATCTTCCCCGGACCCGATCCGGTCGGCATCACCGTGCTGAAAGGCCCCCAGGCCGCCGTTCCGTCCCGGGTGCTCGAATCCACAGCCGGCCTGCGATTGCTGGAGCGGGCCGGGGTGGAAATGCCGGGACGGATCCGCAGCCGGACGACCGTGTGCCCGCTCCAGCTCGCCCTGCGTGCGGAGGTGATCCGGTACGACGGGGCCACGACCGAGTACTGCCAACTGCTGATGTCCGCCGCCACGCCCGACGGTCACTTCCCGCATCAACTCTCGGACAGCGGCTGGACTGAGGAAACCGCCACGAACGGATTCAACAAGGGACTGGTGGTCCTCGACCGCTCCGACCTCGCCGGGTTTCCAACCCGGCTGCTGGATGCGGGGTTCAAGCCGGATCCGTACAGGGGCACATTCTCCGCGCGCGTCACCCGGGCGTTTCCGGAACGCTTCCGCTCCCTGCTTGATCAGTTGCCGGCGTCCGCCCGGGTCAGTCTTTGCAGCAAGCTCGCCACGCTGCGCGACGGCACGGTGGCGGGCACGTTGCGCCTCGAAGCGTCGGAGGCGGGCCCCGACTGGTTCGACCTGAAGGTGGTGGTCAGCGTGTCCGACACCACGCTGACCCCGGAGGAAATCCAGGCCCTGATCGCCGCCCGGGGACAATGGGTCCAACTCGGCAAGCTCGGGTGGAAGCGCCTGGAGTATCAACTGACCGATCAGGAGGAATCGGATCTCGCCCGGATCGGCCTCACCCCGCGCCAGCTCTCGGCCGACCCCCAGCGCCTGCACGCCCTCCAACTCGCCGACCCGGCAGCCCGGCGGTTCCTGCCGGAGGCCACCGCGGCCGTCATCGAACGCCGCGCCTCCGAGTTGAAGGCCCGGGTCACCCCGGAACTCCCCCCCGCCGTCCGCGCCGAGTTGCGTCCGTACCAGCGCGATGGATTCCACTTCCTCGCCTACCTGTCGGCCAACCGCTTTGGCGGGGTGCTCGCCGATGACATGGGCCTCGGCAAGACCCTTCAAGCCCTGACCTGGCTCGCGTGGCTGCGACAGGAGGGCGGGACGGACGGACGCCGCGGCCTGCCCTCGCTGGTGGTCTGTCCCAAGAGCGTCCAGGACACCTGGCGGGCGGAGGCGGAACGGTTTGTCCCGGACCTGCGGGTGCGGGTCTGGCGGGGCGCGACCGCGGAGGAACTGGCGGCGGCGGGCGAGCTGGCCGACCTGCATGTCATCAACTACGCCCAGCTCCGGATCGCCGAGGACCAGCTGGCGCGCACCGACTTCCTGGCCGCCATCCTCGACGAGGGTCAGAACATCAAGAATCCGTCGTCGCAGACGGCCCAGGTGGCGCGACGGCTCCGGGCCGATCATCGGCTGGTCCTCACCGGAACACCCATCGAGAACCGGCTGCTCGACCTTTGGAGCCTGCTGGCCTTCGCCATGCCGGGGGTGCTCGGCAACCGCGCGGGATTCCACCGGCTCTATGATGCCAAGGACGATCTCTTCGCCCGCCCGCGGCTGGCGGCGCGGGTGCGTCCGTTCCTGCTCCGGCGCACCAAGGCCCAGGTGGCGCGCGACCTCCCCGACCGCATTGAAGAGGATCTCTACTGCGAGCTGGAGGGGGAACAAAAGACGCTGTACCGCGCCGAGCTCAAGACGGCCCAGCAGCACCTGCTGCGGCTCCAAACCGAGGAGGCCCTCAACCGGGACCGGTTCCACCTGCTGACGTCGCTGCTGCGGCTGCGGCAGATCTGCTGCCACCCGCGCCTGCTCAAGCCCGATGCCCTGCAGGAGGGGGCCAAGGTGGAGGCGCTGCTCGACACGCTGGAGCCGCTGATGGAGGAGGGGGAGAAGGTCCTCGTGTTCTCCCAGTTCACCGGCCTGCTGAAGCTGCTCCAGCCCGCCCTGACGGCGCGGAGCTGGACCCACTGGTACCTGGGGGGTGAAACCGAAGACCGCGGGGAGCTCGTCCGCGAGTTCCAGGAACACAAGGGCTCGGGCGTGTTCCTCATCTCACTCAAGGCCGGCGGCTCGGGATTGAACCTGACCGCCGCCAGCTATGTGGTGCTGTTCGATCCCTGGTGGAACCCGGCCGTGGAAAACCAGGCGATTGACCGCACCCACCGCATCGGGCAGACGCGCAAAATCATGGCGTACCGCCTGCTGATCAAAGACAGCATCGAGGAGAAGATCCGCGCCCTCCAGAAGTCCAAGCGGATGCTCGCCGAGGAGGTGCTCGGTGAAGAGCGGTTTTCCGCAGCCCTCACCCTCGACGATCTGCGCTACCTGCTGGCGGACTGACCGGCGACCGCGATCGGTCATGGTCGTGGGAGGCCGGATGCGGCCCGACACGGCCGGACACCGTCGTTGTCATGCGGGAAGCCGGTCCGGTAGGTTCCGGGCGGTGAACCGACTCGTGAAGTCCGCCTACGTCCTGATTCTCGGATCCTTCTTCCTCTCCGGGGTGGCGGGACTGCTGTATCAGGTGGTCTGGACCCGTTACCTGGCCCTGTTTCTGGGCCACACCAGCTACGCCGTCGTCGCCGTGCTGGCCGCGTTCATGGGCGGACTGGCCCTGGGCAACGCCTGGCTGGGTGCCCTCGCGGACCGCGTGCGCCGTCCCCTGCTCTTCTACGCCGGACTCGAGCTGGGCATCGGCGTCTTCGCGCTCATCTTCCCCGCCTACTACGAACTGGTGCACGGCGCGTTTCTCGGACTGGTCCGGGCCGGGGCGCCGACGGGGGTGATCCGGCTCGCCATGCAGTTTGCCTTCGCCGGGATCACCATCCTGCTGCCGACGGTGCTGATGGGCGCCACGCTTCCCGCGCTGACGAAGTTCGTGACCCGCTCGCTGTCGCAACTGCGCGGGCGCGTGGCGGCGCTATATGCCATCAACAGCAGCGGCGCCGTGGTCGGGACCGTGGCCGCGGACTGGTGGTGGATTCCGCGTCTGGGCCTGGAGGCCACGGTGTACGTCGGCGCCGCGATGAGTCTGGGCATCGGCGTGCTGGCCCTGGTCATCAGCCGGGCGTCGGAGCGGGGGGAGGAGGCGCCGGTCGAGGAGGCGCCCGCGGCGACCGACGAGCGGTTTACGCCCGTCGAGCTCCGGCTGGCGCTGGTGGGCATCGGCCTCTCCGGATTCGTGGCCATGGTGTACGAGATCGCCTGGACCCGCCTCCTGGGCCTCGCGATGGGAGCCAGCACGCACGCCTACTCCCTGATGCTGGCCACGTTCATCAGCGGCATCGCGGTGGGTGGCTGGATCATTTCGCGGTGGCGGCGCCAGGCCAACACCCTGGTGGCCTTCGGCATCGCCGAGCTCGCCCTGGCGGCCACGCTGTTCGCGTCCATCTGGTTCTACGACCTGCTGCCCCTGTGGTTCGTCAAGCTCGGCAACCTCCTCGCCCGCGGCCAGCCGGGGGCCTACTTCCTCTACGAGCTCTGCCAGGCGTTGATCTGTTTCGCCGTCATGTTCATTCCGGCAGTCTGCCTGGGCACGACCCTGCCGCTGGCCAGCCGTGTGGCCACCGCGGCGCTGTCCGTCACCGGCCGTTCGGTCGGCAAGGTGTTTGCCGTCAACACGATCGGCACCGTGCTCGGCGCGGTGCTCGGCGGACTCGTGTTTCTCCCCTATTTCGGCCTCGCCCACACCTTCGCCATCGGCATCGCGCTCAACGCCCTGATCGGCACGGCGATCCTGGTCCAGCGGTTTCCCGCCCGCCGGTTCGTCTGGGCGGTGCCCGCGGTGGTGCTGGTGCTGTCGTTCCTGGGCGCCGCCAGCCTGGAACCCCGCTGGCGGCGGGCCTTCGCGTTCGGCATGTGGCGCGCCGGTGTCGCCCCGCCGACCGTGGCCACCTATCGCGAGATGATCAGCCGCCTGGATCTGCGCTACCACCGGGATGGTGCCGGCTCCACGGTGGCGGTCATCGCCGACCAGCTGGCCAACGGACGCGAACAACTGTCGCTGACCGTCAATGGGAAGACCGACGCCACCTCCGTCGGCGACATGTCCACCCAGGTGCTCACCGGCCAGATCCCCCTGATGCTGTCCCCCAACGCCAGCGACGTGCTGGTGGTGGGGATCGGCAGCGGCGTCACGGTCGGGGCGGCCCTGTGCCATCCGGGGATCACCAACGTGGACGTGGTGGAAATCTCGCCCGAGGTGGCGTTCGTGGCGCGGAAGTTCTTCGGGTTCGTCAACAACCACGCCCTCGACGACCCGCGGGTCCATCTCGCCGTCGAGGATGCCAAGACGTTCCTACGGGCCACGCCCAACCGCTACGACGTGATCATCACCGAACCGTCCAATCCCTGGATGGCCGGGGTGGCCGCGGTGTTCAGCCACGAATACTACCAGGACTGCCGCGACGCCCTGAAACCGGGCGGCATCGTCGCCCAGTGGTTGCAGGTGTACGAGACCAACGACCGGATCGTGGACATGGTGGTCAACACGTTCAGCTCGGTCTTCCCCTTCGTCGGCATCTGGCAGGTCGGCGCCGGGGACCTGCTGCTGGTCGGCTCAATGACCCCGAAGCGTCCGGACCTCCCGACGTTCCGGGAGCGCTTCGAGGACCCCATCGTGCGCGCCGACCTTGCCCGCGTGGGGGTCCAGCATCTCGAGCCCCTGCTCATGCAGGAACTGATACCACACGGGGACGGCGCGTTCCTGCCGGAGGTGGATCCCGAGACCCCGATCCACAGCGACTTCAAGCCGGTCCTGGAGTACGCCGCACAGCAGGCATTCTTCCGGCGCGACGGCGCCTACAAGGTGCTCGAGGTTTCGGAGCCCCGGCAGCGGCGTCCGCGCATGCTGCTGACGCAGCTCAAGCCTCCCGGCAACATGACGCAGGGGGACTTCGCGGCCTCCGCGGAGCTGTTCCGGTCCTCGTCCATCCCTGATCCCAGCGTGTTCCGCTCGCAGGTGTGGCGCTGGCTGGAACTCGGAGCCACCAACCTCGAGCCCCTGGCGCTGCTCATTTCCCTCGACGTCCAGGTGCCCGTGCGCGACGCGATCACGTCGGCCCTGGGGACGCGTCCGGAGTTCCAGATGGCCCGCGAGCAACAAAATGTGGTGCTCATGCGGGAGCAGGCCGCGGCCCTGATGGACCGGCACCGCACCCGCCGCTCGGCCTACTATCTGCCCCCCACCGAGGAGTTGGAGGGGGTGTTGAACGACCTGATCGAGCATGATGCCGGACAACGCCGCGCGCACCGGGCACGGCTGGCCGAGGTGCTCTGGGACCGGGGCGACGAGGCGCAGTTCCTGGCGCTGGCGCTGCGGGTGTTCTCGACCGCATCGCCCGACGACGGCCCCTATTCCTTCGATCTCGACCCGCGCGCGCCGCGCCAGGTGATCGCGCGCATGCTTCAGTTGTTCGAGCAACGAGGTGACCTCGCCACGGCGGTGCAACTGGTCAAGGAGGCCGCCCAGCGCGGATTCCTCGGCGAAAAATCCACCTACCGCGACCCGTTGCTCGAGTACCACGCCCGCAGGATCCTGGGCACCGTGATGAACACGCAGGGGCTCAGCCGATGACCGGCGACTCCGGGGCCGACGACGTCCAGCCGGTCCTCACCCGGGATCTGCCCCCGGTGCTGCTGGCCTCGCGGTCCCCCAGGCGCGTGGAACTGCTGCGCCAGATTCTGCCCGGGTTCGAGACCGTGCCGTCCGATGCGACGGAACTCGACGACGCCTCACTCGGTTCGCGGCGTCTCTGCGAGATCAATGCTCAGCGAAAGGCCATGGCGCTTGCCGGGCGGTTTCCCGACCACCTGGTGATCGGTGCCGACACCCTCGTGTTCTTGGATGGCCAGTCGCTGGCCAAGCCGGCGGACCTCTCGGAAGCGCGGGCGATGCTGTCGCGGCTCTCCGGTCGCACCCACGAGGTGGTGACCGGCGTCTGCCTGGTGCTGGCCCGGGCCAGCCGGATGCGGCTGCTCTCCGAGGCGAGTTACGTGCGGTTTCGTCCGCTCGACGACACCACCATCGCCACCTACCTGGCGCAGGTGGCGGTGCTGGATAAAGCCGGGGCCTATGCCATTCAGGAACGCGGCGACCTCCTGGTGGAGCGGGTGGAAGGCTCCCGGAGCAACATCGTCGGTCTCCCGCTCGAGGCCCTGCGCGCCGCCCTCTCCCGCTGGTAGGTGCGTGGGGCCACCCCGCCTCCGGCGGGCAATCTCCCCCAATAAGAAGGTGGGGCTCACCGTCCTCCAACCCATGCCCATCCCACCCACCGGATAACGGCCTCGCCCCACCAGTTGAGACCCGCAGCCCATCAGACCGCCCATCAGTTCCCCAACCCGGTGGGGCGACGCTCCGCGGAGCTGTCAGCGCGCGGAGTCTCCACAAGCCCGGCTTGCAGTTGCATGGACAGCTCGGCAGGAGCCTTGCCCCACCGATGTCACCGGGTCGTGGGACTCCAACTCCCATTCCGGTGGTGGGGACGCTCCGCGGAGCCGTCCGCGTGTGGGGTCGCCAAAGGCCCGGCTCGCGGCGACACGTACGGTTCGGCGGGAGCCTCACCCCACCGGGTAACGGCCTCACCCCATCAGGTTAG